>NZ_PNCZ01000034.1:0-36297 GCF_005887425.1 Pseudoalteromonas sp. S2721 | reverse complement strand
TATTCGCCTTCGGCTCATGCGGTACTTGGCTCAACAGACGAACTGCCCTCCGCTTGCACCGTCGCTGTCGCACTTTGGACATTACCGGCACTGTCAGTGATAGTAAGCAGCACTAAGCTGCCCACTGCCGCTCCGGTGGTTTGCCCACTGATGAGCGGTGTCACATCATTACTATCGGCCAAGGTATCAAGGCTAATCGTCGGTGCGGTAATGTCGATTTCACCAGTGGCACTATCGGTACCAGTATTACCTGCCGCATCTGAAACTTCTGCTTCAATAGTGTAATTACCCTCGGCAAGTACTTCAGTTGCAGCAACTGACCAGCTTCCGTCAGCACTAGTAATAGCAATTAAAGTTTGAATATTACCAGCACTGTCGGTAACCGTTAGTCTAACCTCAGTACCTGCAGGAACGCCTGAGCTTTGTCCTGAGAATACTGGGGTTGTATCATTTGTGATATTTTGAGGATCGATGAATACACTTGGTGCTGTGGTATCGATATTACCCGTTGCGGTGTCAGATCCTTGATTTCCTGCAGTATCTTGTACTGTAGCAACAACAGTAAATTCTCCTTCAGCAATTGCTACGCTAGGCTCAACAGACCAGCTGCCGTCCGCTTGAACAATCGCTGTCGCTGTTTGAACATTACCAGCACTATCGGTGATTTCTAAATTAACAAGTGTACCTGTTGCCACACCATTCGCTACACCACTGATCAGCGGTGTTACATCAGCACTATCTGACAATGGATCAACACTAATAGTAGGGGCTGTTAAATCAATTAAACCGGTTGCCGAGGTTGAAGCAGAGTTTCCAGCAACATCACTCACAGATGCTTCGACAGTGAAGCTTCCTTCAGCAATAATAACCTCAGCATCAACAGACCATGATCCATCAGCTAATGTGGTAGTAGTTAAAGTTTGGGTATTACCCGAACTATCTGTTATTAATAAAGTTACCTGCGTGCCTTGCGGTACACCTGTTGTTTGACCCGTTAGAGTAGGTGTAACGTCATTTGTATCAGCAATAGCATCAATGCTAATTGTAGGCGCAGATAAATCGATGATACCTAATTGAGAGTCGCTCGCTTCATTGCCTGCATTATCTACCACCTCAGCTAATACAGAATACTGTCCTTCAGCCAGCGCATTGCTAACTTCTGCTGACCATGAACCATCTTGCGAGATAACAACAGATGCTGTCTGAACGGCTCCTGCACTGTCAGTAATTGTGAGTGTTACGACACTACCAGCCGCCAAACCTGACGTCTGACCCGTAATGATCGGAGTTACATCGTTGCTATCTACTAAGGCATCAATACTGACTGTCGGCGCTGTTACATCAATTACGCCTTGAGCAGCAGCATCACTGGTCAAGCCATCAACTGTTACTGACGCATTAACAGTAAATGTGCCTTCACTTAAAGCTTGCTGTATCTCTACACTCCACTGACCATTCAGCACTGTTGCAGTAAGCTGTTGGCTGTTGTTATTACTGTCTTCAACAATTATAGTTATGACGCTGCCATTAGGGGCATCTGAGGTGCCACTTATAGCTGGCGTTGTGTCATTGGTTTCGTTGATTGCATCTATTGCAATGCTAGGCGCAGCACTATTTAAAATAAAGCTATTCGTTGCTTGGGCCTGATTGCCTGCAGCATCAGTTATTGACGCTGTAACATTGATGTTGCCATCGTCTAATTCTGCAGGCACATCCCCAGACCAACTGCCATCAGCATTAACGGTTGCGCTAAATTCATAGCTGTTAATACCATCTGAGACAACAACCGTAACGATACTACCCGCAGGCTCATTCGTTTGTCCGCTAATTGTAGGCGTTGTATCGTTGACCGTTCCCAAATTGTCAATCGTAATAATTGGAGCAGTGAGATCAACAACACCGTTTTGAGTGATTTGCGTTTGATTGCCAGATTCATCCTCTACACTTGCTGTCACCGTGAACGCCCCTTCAGCTAGAGGCGTATTAGGGCTGATTGACCAGCTTCCGTCCGCAGCCACAACCGCAGAAAGCGTTTGTACCACGCCATCGCTGTCAGTAACGTTGACAGTAACAATACTGCCTGCAGTGACATCAGTTGTGCCTGTGATCAACGGCGTACTGTCATTAGTCAAAGGATCAAAATCTAACGTTAATAAAGGATTAATTCCATCGAACGTACCAACTTCAGTATCCGTGCCTGTATTACCTGCATTATCAGTGATGCTGGCTGTTACAGTAAATTCCCCTTGCGACACTGCACTTGTAACAGGCACTGCCCAATTTCCATCAGCATCAACAGTTGTCGTATAGGTTTGGCTATTATTTTGAGAGTCGACAACAGTAACTGTTACTGTATTACCTGCCGTCGCTCCTTGTGAGCTGCCTGAAATTAGAGGCGTACTGTCATTGATAGCGCCTATGGTATCTATGCTAATAAGCGGTGCAGTCGTATCAACCACTGCGGTGATCGAATCATTTGCGGTATTACCAAATTGGTCGGTAACAGTGGCATCAATCGTAAACTCACCCTCTGCAAGTTCATCTGATACATTGATACTCCAATCTCCATTTGCATCAACTGTTGTTGTAAATGTTTGGCTTGGACCCGAAGCAGGAATAATCACCACCGTGACCACATCACCTGCTGTTGCATTTAATGTTGAACCTGAAATACTGGGTGTTGTGTCGTTTGTTTCGCCTAACGCATCAATTAAGATAGTTAAAGATGAACTATCCACCGTACCCGTTTCTGAATCCGAGGCTTGATTACCAGCTAAGTCAGATACCGTAGCGGTAACCGTGTATTGCCCATCAGCAAGGCTGCCTGGTACGTCTGCACTAAATACACCATTATCATTAGTGATTGCAGTAAACGTCTGACTATTGCCATTTGCATCTGTGACAACTAAAGTGACCGGTGTGCCTGCTGCAACGCCTTGCACTGTGCCTGAAATTGTAGGTGTGTTGTCAGCACTACTTCCTAAGTTATCAAGGCTTATAATTGGCGCGGTTAGATCAATGATCCCTGTCGTCGTATCTTGAGCTTGATTACCAGCAGGATCACTCACTGTTGCGGTAATTGTAAACTCACCCTCAGCCAACACTTGATTTGCACCAACTTGCCAGCTGCTATCTGCATTAACTGTGGTCGTCAGTATTTGCTGATTTCCATTACTATCAACGAGTATGATCGTAACAACCGAGCCAGCATCAACCCCTGATACAACACCTGAAATAATGGGTGTAACATCATTAGAATCGTTAAACTCATCAATTGTGATGGTAGGTGCAGTTAAATCAATCACACCCGTTTCAATGTCTTGTGCGCTATTTCCTGCTTCATCTTGAGTTTGCGCAACAACAGTGAACTCGCCTTCAGCTAGCTCTTGATCAATATTAATCGACCAGCTGCCATCGGCATTTGTAACAGTTGCAAATACTTGTGCACTCCCATTACTGTCGGTAACCGTGACTGTAACTGTGCTACCAGCATTTAACCCTTGTGTTGTGCCAGATATTGTCGGCGTGGTGTCATTACTATCAGCAATTGCATTAATATTAATAATTGGTGCAGTTAAATCTATTGTGCCAGTTGCTGTTGCTGAACTGGTGTTACCCGCTTCGTCGCTTGCGCTTGCAGTGACAGTATAATCTCCCTCAGCAAGCTCATTTAAAGTTTCGACTTGCCATACACCTTGTGCATTTGTGGTGGTTGTTATCGTTTGCACAACACCATTACTATCTGTAATGACTAACGTAACTGTCGTTCCTACTGGTACATCTGCAACAGATCCTGAAATTAGTGGAGTTGTGTCATTAGTATCATTTAAAGGATTGATTGAAATAGTAGGATCGGTTAAATCAATGACCCCTATTTCTGTTGCTGTCGCTGTATTACCCACTTCATCGGTTACTGTCGCGGTGACTGTGAATTGACCTTCAGCCAATGCAGTACTTGCTTCAACAGTCCAATTACCGTTTGCATCGGTAATAACTTGTAAAGTTTCAGTCGCTCCATCACTTCCTGTAAATGTAACAGTAACGACTGCGCCTGGTTCAACATCTTGTGTTGAACCAGATACACTTGGAGTCGTGTCATTAGTATCAATAATGAAATTAATACTGACTGTTAAATCTACATTACCAATCGCGGTTGCTTGTGCTTCATTGCCTTGAGGATCTAATACCGATGCGACAACTGTAAAATCTCCTTCAGGTAAAGGTTCTGTCAATTGAATAGACCAACTTCCATCAGCTTGAGTGATTGCGAGTAAATTAATAACCCGCCCATCACTTGCTGTAATTGTCAGCGAAATTGTCGTTCCAGTAGCTACGCCATCGGTTTGCCCACTCAGCAATGGTGTTGTGTCATTACTATCAGCAATAGAATCAATTGTGATTGAAATAGGAGAAAATGCGACGGTACCTGTCGTATTTGCAGATGCTGAGTTACCCGCAGCATCACTAACGGTAGCAATTGCCGTAAAACTGCCTTCAGGCAAAGGGCTTATTGCATCAACACTATAACTGCCATCAGCAAGAACAAGCGCCGTCAACGTTTGCGACTGACCATTACTATCAACAACTTGTATTGTAACTTCGGTGCCCTCTGGCACCCCTTCAACTCGCCCGACAAAGGTTGGCGTTGTATCATTTGTATTGGCAATAGCTGTTAACGTTATGTCAGGAGCCGTCAAGTCAACAACCCCTTGGGTGTCAGCTTGGGCAGTATTTCCGGCTGCATCAGTTACGGATGCACTTACGTCAAAAATCCCTTCAGCAAGATCTGCGACAACATCTAAACTCCAATTCCCATCAGCATCGGTTACCGTTGTTAATGTTTGAACTTGACCATTAATATCAGTGACAACAACGGTAACAAGTGTGCCTTGTTGAACACCAACAACATTACCACTGATATTTGGCGTAGTGTCCTGCGTATCATCAATTGGGGTGATACTAATCACAGGCGCTGTATTATCAATAACACCAGTGGTCGTTGCTTGCGCCTCATTTCCAGCAATATCAACGGCTGTTGCAGTTACAGTAAACTCACCTTCAACAAGTGCATCAGGCACATCAACGATCCAACTACCATCTTCGGCAACAATTGCAGTTACGGTCTGCACTGTATTATCTGCGCCAGTAATCACGACAGTGACTTCACTACCAACAGTGACTCCACTTACCGTTCCTGAAATAGTTGGCGTGGTATCATTTGTTTCGCCGATGGTGTCAATAATTATTACGGGAGCAGTCAGATCGACTAGACCATTTTCACTATCACTGCCTTCATTGCCAGCCTCATCAACTGCCGATGCAACGACTGTATAAAGTCCCTCAGCAAGTGCTTCAGTCGTAATACTCCAATTTCCTTGATCATCTACTTGCGTCGCTATTACCTGAACTTGTCCTGCGCTGTCTGTAACAGTGATAGTGACAGTATCACCACTGCTGATACCAGACACTGTGCCAGTAATTAGTACATTTTGAATCGCTGAATCAGTAAGTGTATCAATCGTTACAACTGGCGCGACAGTATCAATACTTGCGCCAATATTATCTGATACAGGGTCACCATTTGGATCAAGAGCAACCACATCGACAGTGATTGGACCATCAGGTAATGGGTCAAGTGGTGGTGTTACAAAAGTACCATCTGGTTGGACTACAACAGTCACAACTTGGGTATTACCATTCGCGTCGGTTACTGTCACCGTGACCGTTTGTCCTACTAGGTTTTCAGATGTACCTGATATAACTGGTTGTGGATTATTAGTAAGACCTAATTCATTGACACTCAATGTTGCAATTAACTCATCACCAGGTACAACACCATCGGTTGTATCTCTAGGAGAGAAAATGCCAGTGTTATCAGCGTTAAAGCTGTCATCAAATGCTAAACTAGATGGGTCGATACCTTCAGCGATACGTGCTAGCTCTACAAACGAGGTGCCTCCGCCAGATGCAGCACCACCGCCTCCACCAGCAGCCGTCGCCTCTAAATTATCTAAAATGTCTCCTCCCCCTTCAAGCGCATCTAAAAAATCACTGATATCAGTGCCTGTTTGTTGCTCTGGGGTTGGTTGATTGGGTTGATTTAAACTTGCAATGGCTTCGTCGATACTATCATCGAAAAGGGTATTCTCTGAGTTATCTTGCGTCTCTTTTGCTAGCAAGTCAGGGGTTATAGTCACTGATTTATTGGCAGGGATCGCCAACGACTCTCCTTGTACATCAATTAATATGGTCGAGTTATCTGCGGTAACAACAGTATCTCCTACCGTTATCACATCGCCAACTGAGAGGGCTTTTATAGAACCATCCGCTTGCACTAAGCCTGCAGAACCTTGTACATCAATAACCAGTAATTGATTTGCGTCCATTTGCTTTTCCTCAAACTATGAGTAATACATTTGTATAACTTAAGCTTAGCCAGCAAGTAACACTTTGTTACTGGACTATGGTACAGGTGAACACTAAAAAACAGCACTATTTCACTAATATTCGAATAAACAAAACAATTAATAAAAAACTAAAAGCAACACAAAAGTATCATTTGCAGTATTTGAAATTGTTGGCTAAACCTTAACTTAGCGTGAATAAAAATTAGTCTAAAAAGAGGATCATATGGCTATAAGCAAGCAGTTCACTAGCAAAAAGCTCAGCGCTTTACTTATTTTAATGTTTGCAGCGAATGGAAGTATATTCGACGCACAAGCAGAACAAACCTCTGTAATGCCTTTGCATTATGTATCTGATAAAGCAATTTCATCTAACCCAGAAGTACAACAAGCTTGGCATGCATTTAAAGCATCAATGTATGGCATTGATGCTGCTCGTTCAGGTTATTTACCAACCGTCGATGTATCAGCGAGTGCAGGTTATGAAAAACGTAACTACGGTATTGAAGATGAATACAACCGCAATACAGCAGAGCTCACATTAGGGCAAATGCTATACGATGGTTTTAGAACATCGAACACAGTTAAGCGCTTTGAACGAATTCAACTGATACGTTATTTTGAACTACTTGATCAAGCTGAAAAGATTGCACTTCAGGCAAGTATTGCTTACCTAGATGTGCAAAAGTTCACTGAGTTAGTTGAGCTTGCTGAAAATAACTTAAAAGAGCACGAGGCTGTCTATCAGCAAATAGAGCAAAGCGTTGGTGCTGGTGTTGCTAGAGCAGCAGATCTTGAACAAATTAATGGTCGCCTCTCGCTTGCGCAATCGAATGTTATGACAGAGTATGCAAACTTGCATGATGTAAGTGCTCGCTATTTACGCATTGTTGGAGAGCTGCCAACAAAAGGAACAGCAAAAGCAAGACTAAGTGATGATGCAATTCCCATCACCATCAATCAAGCTCTTGATATAGCTTACAAAAGCAGCCCTAACTTTTACGCGTCTCTGTATAATATCGAAGCGCAAAAAGCGAATGCTGATTCACAACGCTCCGCATTTCATCCTAATGTAGATTTATCTGCACGCTACGGAATGCAAGATAGAGATGAGTTAGGTTTAAATGAAACTCGCTCTGAGGCAAGAGTTGGTATAGATATTCGCTACAATTTATACAATGGTGGCTTAGACAGTGCGAATCTTGATCAAGCCTATCAAGAGATTAATGTTGCTAAATATCAGCGCGACCAAACCTGTATTGAAATTAGACAAAACCTTCAAGTTGCTTATAACAATGTGCAGGTTTTACAAAATAAGATCCCTTCTCTTGCTAGTCATAAAGAGTCATCTAATAAAGTAAAATATGCCTATAAAGACCAGTTTGATATTGGCCAAAGAACGTTACTTGATGTGCTTGACGCTGAAAATGAAGCATTTCAATCAAATCGTTCTTATATCGCGGCTCTATATGACAGACAGTCAGCTATTTTAACTATGCTTGCGGAGATGGGGAAATTACTCGACACGCTCAACGTTACATCCGACAAGTTTCCAAAAATTACAGAGTTAACTGATGACCCAATTGCATTAAATGCAGACAGTATTTGTCCAAAATTTGATGTAGCTGCAACGATTGGCAGACAAGCATTCTTGCAGAAAAAAAAACAGCAAGATAATGCATATATGACAGTAACCGCTATGCCTAGCTACTTAACTATGCCGGCAACTCCTGTCGAAACAGCTACGACATTTGCCGATGATGATAATGATGGTATCGCAAATGCGCAAGATGAATGCCCATCTACGCCTGCATTTACGGAGGTTGATGAAAAAGGCTGCACAAAGTATCGAAGCAACACGAGTAATGTAGAGATTGGCATTCCTTTTCTCGCAGACTCAAGTGTTGTGCGCCCTCAGTATATGCAGGAAATAGCTCGACTTGCTGATTTCTTAAAAGAACACCCCAACAAAAATGTTGAAATTCAAGGGCATGCTTCCCTTGAAGGACCAGCCCTTCACAATAGAAAGCTCTCTGAAGAACGCGCATCTTCGGTTGCTGAGATATTAATCCAGCAATACGGTATTGCCCCAAACAGAGTGAAATCGCTTGGTTATGGTGTTGATCAACCAAGAATAAATGAGATTTCAGTTAGAGCAAATGCTGCAAATCGTCGCATTGAAGCAGTGATAACCGACGCAGGTAGCCGCCCAGCAGTCATGAAAGATGGCTGGTCGTAAAGCTCATGGTGAATTTGATACCAATTCGCTTAATTTAGTATTTTTGCGCATTGGTATAAGTATGGATATTGTATGCAAGAAACTGATGCTCAAGATCATGGTGGCAGCCTTGTTGACTGTTTAGAAACGCTATGCCGCTATCATGATCGAGAATTTTCTCGTGAAACATTATTAAGCGGTTTACCCCTTGAGAACGGCTTATTGACTCCGTCAGGTTTTTCACGTGCCGCTAAACGTATAGGCTTTAAAACTAAAATTGTTCACAAACCCCTATGCGACCTTAATACAGCTTTGTTACCTGCGGTGTTAATTCTAAAAGGTAATAAAGCCTGTGTAATTACTGAGCTTGATATCGAAAACGACAACGCTGAGGTCATCTACCCTGAATTAAATGACTCCGCCGTTAAAATCAGTATTACAAAACTTGCTGATAGCAGCACAGCAATGGTTATTTATGCACAGCCCGAATTCGCTTTTGACGCACGCTCCCCTGTACTACAAAAATTAGCCAAAGATGGCTGGTTTTGGGGAGTCATCAAAGAGTGCCGAAGTTTATACAAAGATGTAGTCGTTTCTGCCATTGCATTAGGCGTATTATCAATTGCGATGCCGCTTTTTGTTATGAATGTTTATGACCGTGTTGTACCCAATCATGCAGTAGAAACCCTATGGGTGCTGGCAAGCGGTGTTTTAATTGCACTCACCGCAGATTTTATTTTACGGTTAGTTCGAAGTTACTTTGTGGAGCTGGCAGCAAGTCGTATTGATGTCAAAGTTTCAGCTGTCATTATGGAACGCGTACTTGGCATGAAACTAAAAAACCGCCCCGCTTCTGCAGGTTCGTTTGCAAGTAATATTCAATCATTTGAAGCGGTCAGAGGCTTCTTTAGCTCTATGACCCTTATTGCGCTTGTCGATTTACCTTTTGTTTTACTCTATTTAATCGTAATTGCGATCATTGGCGTCGAATTAAGCTTACCAATAATCGTCGGGGCTTTGATATTGCTCTGTTACGCATTAGCAGCCCACCGAAAGCTTGAAAGCCTCTCAGAGCAAACAATGAAAGCAAGCTCTATGCGCAATGCAATTTTAGTTGAAAGCTTAACTAATATTGAAGATGTAAAAAGCTTTCATAGTGAGTGTAAAACTCAATCCAATTGGGAGAAATCAACAATTTACATTGCTCGCGTTAACGCGCAAAGCCGCTTAATTTCATCTTCTATCAGCAATGCAGGTTCATGGGTTCAGCAATGTGTTGGGGTCATAATTATGATGGTTGGCGTACATCTCATTATTTCCGGTGACCTCACTCAAGGAGGGCTCATTGCAGCCTACTTACTTTCGTCGCGTACTATGGCTCCAATTACCCAATCTGCTGCTGTGCTAGCTCAGTTTCATCATGCCGCAATTGCAATGCATTCACTCAATGAAATTATGGATAATGAAGTTGAACGCCCAGCCGGCAAGCACTGGCTAAGTCACCCTGTACTACTGGGTGATATTGAATTTAATGATGTTCGGTTTAAGTACTCTCAAGAAAGCAATGAAGCATTAAGTGGTGTTAGCTTTAAAATAAAGTCTGGTGAAAAAGTAGCGATTCTTGGTCGCAATGGCTCTGGTAAAAGCACAATTGAAAAATTAATTCTCGGCCTGTATGAACCAACTTCTGGCAGTATCTTAATAGATAATAATGATATCCATCAGATCGATCCTGCCGAGTTACGACATAACATTGGCTATGTACCACAAACAATTTCTTTATTTTTTGGCACCCTTAAAGACAATATCACCCTTAGTGCATGGCATGCTAAAGATGAGCAAATTTTATCTGCGTGTCAACAAAGCCAATTATTTGAGTTAATAAACTCACACCCAGATGGTTTTGACCTACAAGTGGGTGAACAAGGCCGGCTACTTTCTGGCGGGCAGCGCCAAGCTGTTGGGATTGCACGTGCGCTTCTGAACAATCCGCCCATCTTATTGATGGATGAACCCACATCAGCACTTGATCACAATAGCGAAAGTAAAATTATTAACAATATCAAGCGCAACTGCCAAGAGAAGACCTTAATTGTCGTCACTCACAGAACCTCATTACTCGAGCTGGTAGACCGCATCATTGTACTTGATAACGGCAAAGTGGTTGCTGATGGCCCCAAGGCACAGGTGTTATCGGCTTTAAATAACCATACAGTAGGAAAAGTATCATGAGTAATAAAAACTTACCTATTGAACAACGCTCATTTGAGCATCTAAACAAGGTGCTGGAAAAGCAAAAAGCAAAACGTCCCTCTATTTTCTCTAAGCTTTTTTCCGGTTGGTTATCACCGCCAAATAGTCAAGACTGGGTCGTTGACGCA
Source organism: Pseudoalteromonas sp. S2721 (assembly GCF_005887425.1). Lineage (NCBI taxonomy): Bacteria > Pseudomonadati > Pseudomonadota > Gammaproteobacteria > Alteromonadales > Pseudoalteromonadaceae > Pseudoalteromonas > Pseudoalteromonas sp. S2721. Next base: position 25,294 of record NZ_PNCZ01000034.1, on the reverse strand, counting down.
CAATGGGAAAAAATGCAGCAACAACCAGCAAGTGCCCGATTACTGCTTTACATTATCTGTATCAGTATTGTTGCGCTTATTGTTTGGTCAGGATTTGCTCATCTCGATGAAGTAGCCAGAGGAGAAGGCCGTGTAATCCCATCTCACAAATTGCAAATAGTGCAGTCGTACGATGGTGGTATGGTCGAGCAGATATTTGTACGTGAAGGACAAGTTGTTAATGCAGGTGATGTTTTAATAAAAATTGATCCCACACGGTTTATTTCTTCATTTAGAGAAAACCAAGCTAAGGTACTGTCTTTGACTGCTAAAGTTGAGCGATTAAGAGCACTTACGCAAAAAAAACCTCTGCTATTTGCTGCCAGCTTGATAGAGCAAGCACCGGACGCGGTTCTACATGAACAAGCTATTTTTGAAAGCAGTAACAAAGAACTGGAGCAACAGGTTACCATTCATAAACGCCAATTAGAGCAGCGTCGACAAGATTATGCCGAAGCTAGGGCTGCATTACAGCAACACACAAATTCATTGAGTTTAGCTAACCGAGAGTTAGCAGTAACTCGCCCCCTACTTCGCACAGGTGCGGTATCAGACATAGATATAATTCGCTTAGAGCGCCAAATTGTTGAACATACAGGTGAAATAAATCGAACAAAAGCGGCAATAAATCGTAGCCTATCAGCTATAAATGAAGCAAAAAACAAAGTCACCGAAGTTGAGCTTGCCATGATAAATCGCTGGAGTAATGAGCTATCAGAAGCCTTACTCAGGCTTGATGCAATGAAAGAAACTGAGTCTGGACTTGCTGATAAAGTTGCACAAACGGAGATTCGCTCCCCCGTCAATGGAACGGTTCAACGCCTATTAGTCAACACAGTTGGCGGAGTACTCCAACCTGGCAGCGACGCAATTGAAATTATTCCACTCGATGATCAATTGGTTGTTGAAGCTAAAATTCTACCTAAAGACATTGCTTTTTTACGCCCAGGTCAAGCTGCAATGATTAAATTTAGCGCTTATGATTTTGCGATCTATGGCGGCTTAGAGGCTGAAGTTACTCATATCAGCGCTGATACGATTACAGATGACAGAGACAATACATTTTACTTAGTGCAGCTTAAAACAAATCGTAATCACTTTGCAGACAACCTAACCATCATTCCGGGAATGACTACACAAGTCGATATTATTACCGGTAAAAAAACGGTTCTTGAGTATTTATTCAAACCAATTTTGCGTGCAACGTCGCTGGCAATGAGTGAACGCTAGCGGGCTTTTTAATGGAGTAATCATGCGTCGCAGTATTTTTATTACACAAGATGATTTGCAATCGCCTCACTGGTTAAGTGCATTTCCAAATTGCGTAATTCAGACAGCCTGTCCTAAGAAATTATTAGCAGACACATTAGTCTGGTTACTTGCAGACTCTGCGGATTGGCAAGTGCAGCTACAAAAATTAACCGCACAACGACTACCCGTGATTGTGATGACAACTCAGCTGGATATTCAACAACTGTGTGATGCACTGCAACTTGGTGCACGCGGATACATTGAAGCATTTGCAAACAAAACTGTCATCGAACAAGTTGCTGAAACCGTTAACGCCGGTGGAATTTGGCTTCCTGGGCAATTACTTTCAAACTTGGTTGGCGTGTTATCAGGACAAGCAATTAACTATCCGCATCAATGTGATCTGAGTTCTCTCACCAAGCGTGAAAAACAGGTTGTTGATGAAGTTATAAAAGGTGCAACCAACAAACAAGTCGCGCAAGTTTTAAATATTACTGAGCGCACTGTCAAAGAGCACATGAGCTCAATTTTTCACAAATTAAAGGTACGCGATCGAATGCAATTAATGCTTGCTGTGAAGGGTCATTAAACTGACTCTTCAACCGCAACAACACCATCAAAACCAAGCCCTTTTAAGGTTGACTGATCACTTGGGTTTTTAACCCCTTCAGCAACAACCTTAATCCCTAGCGAGTGAGCTAATGAGCATACCCCTCTCAAAAAGCTTTGGTTTGAGTCATTAAAACTAATGTTATGACAATAAACGCTATCTACCTTTATCATCTCAAGACCAAGCTCTTGGATTTTAGTTAATTTTGTAAACTCAGCCCCAACGCGTTTTAACGCAACTTTTGCACCTATGCTATGCACCTGACTGCAAAAACGCCTGAATAACGGTAAATCTTTAATGGCAGTGTTGGCTCGTACCTCAAAGCAAATTCGCTTAGCAAGTTCAGGGTAAGCACACAATCCTGTCAAAATTGACGCTACGGCCATATCATCATGTAAGGTATCTGCTGAGAGCTCCATCCCCAGCAAGGCACCGTCTGTTAACTCACCATATTGCTTAATCATCAACTTCATTAGGCTCCAATCAAGCCGCGCTAGTAATTGAAGTTTGTGCGCCCATTGATAGTAAAATCCTATTCCGTACTTCTCTCCTTTGATCAATAAACTCAGTGAAATTTGTTGTTGTAGAAGAACGTCGCTGAACGAGGTAACGGGATATAATGCAATTTCTAGTTGGTTTTCTTTTAATGCTAATTCTATCGTTTCTCGCCAAAAATTAAGGTCATCATTTCTAAGCTCAGCAGTACCATCTACAGTAAAGTGGGCATTACAACCAGGCTTTGAAATCGCCACTTTTAATAAGCTATCAACCCGTTTTAACAGCGCTCCTCGCGTATCGTTGGTAGTAACTAAACTGCAACTATGAGATACAGCAAGATCCACCTGTGCGTACTGAGCAACTAATTGCTGATGAGACTGCAAAATATTGTCACTCAACAGTGTTAGATCACTCACATCAGAAAACAACACCAAAAAGTCGACATGCGACATTCGCGCAATATGGCTCTCTCTAAAGCTATCTTCATTCGACTCTAGAAATGCAACTAACGACTGCGAGAAAAGACGTAAAAACTCGACCATCTCTACACGTCCAACTTGCTCTGTTAGCTCGTCAAGATTAACCACCCTAAAAAGGAATAATGCGCCATGCCCTTGTGTATTATCTAAAAAGGTATCTAAGGTCGCATTAAAATACTCACGATTTGCAAGCCCAGTCAGGTCATCGTGCTGGCTCTTAAAACGCATTTCTTCAAGCCTTTGACGGTCCTCTTTCACGATGCGGCTAAAACGTGTAGATAGTAAGTTCATTGAAGAAACTAATTTGGCAAACTCGTATGTTCTAGGCACCTTTGATTTAATAAAGCGTTTTTCTCCTAACGCTATTGCTTGGCGCATTACATCGCTCAAAGGGCTTAAAATTTTCGATAAGAAGTAAGCGCTCGCTATACAAGCAACAACTGCAACAGCAAGAAAGCTAAAAAACAAATGCACCGAACTTTGCCAAAGCGCATCTTGTGTATGTTGACTATGACTTTCAACATATAAAGTACCATATTGCTGCCAACCATCACTGACAAGCGCAATGCCGGGTGCTACTTCAAGAGAATATAAATGGCGGAACCAGCTCGGTGCATCAAGCACTAACTCGCCCTTAAATGCACGTTTTATAATAGTCTCGCCATTCGGATCTTTTAATTCAATACGTTGGTAATAACCTGTATCAAACGACGCCGAAAGAAGCAGTTCGATTTCCACCGGGTCCTTATCCATTTGACTCAACATTAGCGCTAATGAATTTGCATTATCTACATTTTTCATTTTAAGTTCGGCTGTAAAATAGTCTTTTGCCGAACTTGTACTAATTAGCAAACTGCTAATAAAGCCAATAATGATCACCACTAAAATGGCAATCCATAACTCTTGTTTCAAAGTAATGGTTTTTTTGCGTTTAAACGCTTTAATTACATTCACCATTTAACTCCTTCTTTACGAGTTTGCTCTAAAATATGTCGCCAACGTGATAGCCTCGCTGTCGGATCGGCTACGCTTTGTGCTGAATTGTTAGCCCAAAGGCCCTTACTGTTAAAGCTGAAAACAGGACTAAGATCGGTGCGCTTTGCAGCAGGCAACACTTTTACGATTAAGCTGTCTAAAATAAGTGGTTGTGCATTGGGTTGACTGTAATAACCCAACACCATGTGGGCTTGGGTCTTCCTAGTTCCAGGTAATTGCGCTTTAACATAAATCAATCGAAGCTTGGTGTCGCTTATACCCAAAGCGCGTAAGCTGACGTATTTAGCAATAGCATAATCTTCACAATCACCAAGCCCTGTTCCCATTGTTTCTAGTGGGGTTGCCCAATAATCATTTTGTTTCCATAGCTGGATATCAGTTTGATAACGTAAACTACGCGCAAAAAAATCATTAACGACCAAAATTTGCTGTTGTTCAGGAAGATTTTGAGCATGCTGCAACATGCCTTGCCATTGCCTTGCGACAGTAACTCGAGTGGCACCGTAGCGTTGCTGCATTTGTTGAATAAAGGTTGAGAACTCGATCACTAAGCGCTCAGCTAAAGCACCGCTAGTGACGCAAAATAGAATGACAATTGAAGAAGATAAAAAGCGGTAACGCCCAATAAAACGACAAGCAAAGATACAAGCCTTAGATAACATAAGGCATGCCTTGAAGATATTCAGCTTGAATGTAATCGTGTGTGTTACCCATTATGCTTTAATAAAAAAATATGATTTTTAAAGCATAGCACCCAAGCTGAAACTATGAGAATTTAAGCGCTAATAATACGTTACTTTTTTTACCTGTCGAGGTTTTACTTCGCCGATGTATAAATCGTGCACACGCTTCATATCGAGCTGCAATTCAGTTGCATAGGTATCGCCTACTGCATAAGTCTTGATCACCTGTGCACCTTTGATCACACCTTGTACTTGGCTTTGTAATTGATCATTATGTGCGATACTGTTTTGCACTGTGGTACCTGCGGAAATTTTTTGCCCGTAAACTTGCTCAGCAAGCTCTCGATACGCTTCAAGCTTTGAGGCTTTAATCGCAAGAAGGGTACGCTGCGATTCATTATTACCAGGTTGAGCACTAATAGGCGCATAACCCACGGCTTTTAGCACTGGGTAGCTATCTGGCTCAATGTAAGTGTATTCTACATGTTTATCAAAAATACTACTGCAGCCGGTTAATGCTGCGCAGGCAACCAGCCCGCCGAATAATAATGCTCGCATGATTTATTTCCGCTTAAAACTCTTTGGCTACAAATATGCACGTTTAATGCCACTGTGGTACAGTCCTTGCTCGTTAAGGTTATTCATTGGTTTTATTGCTAGGTGTCAGCATGAAAAATAAAACAAGAGCCAACTTTAAGTGGTTCGCTTTAGCCTTTACAATTTTGTTTTCTAACAATAGCTTAGCGCAGTGGTTTGAATCTACAGGTCATGCTGTTATAAAAAATGGCGATACGAGCCAAGCCAAATCTGCCGCTATTAAAGACGCCATAACTCAGGCGTTAGTGTTTTCTGGCGCTCGAGTTAGCTCAGTACAAACCCTAGTCGACGGGGTTTTGACGCAAGATCAGCTAAAAATAAGCAGCCACGGTGAAATCCAAAAAATAGAACTGATCAGCGAAGACCGCCATAACGACACCTATGCTATAACGCTTCGCCTCGATATTTTTGCTCAAGCAGAAGAATGCCCAGCAAACCAATACACTAAATTTATTGCCGTGACACAAAGCCAACTGGCCAACCGCGAGCAAGCGCGCATGGGCCAAATTTTTGACGTAAACAAAGCTATTAGCGAACACCTCTATGCCAGCTTAAACAATACGCAAATGGCTGCAAAGCCAACAGCCTATTACAATATGCCGTTGCGAGTAGATCATTTTTTCACTCAGCAATACGATTACAGTAATGCGCTACTTGAAGAGATCACTAGTCGCAGTAACTCGCAATATGTATTACTGAGCCGTATTCGTGACTTATCGGTTAACCATAAGATCAACAACGATTATGCATTTTGGCAAGATGATAGTTTCAAGCGTGCATACAAAGTAGATTACGTGTTATTTGATGGCACCACTTACGAAAAGCTCTGGCAAAAAAGCTACCAAACAGAAGGCATTTGGCCGTATAAAAAGACTGAGATCATCGATGTATATAGCGACCGATTTTGGGCAACTGACTATGGCCAAGCTATCAGCGATATAAACCAAACCCTAACCTATGACTTACAAGCAGCCATGGCCTGCTTACCCACGCAAGGAAAAATACTGCATATCGAAAACGATAGGCTAATCATCAACTTGGGTAAGGCGCACGGGATTGAGCAAGGGCAAATTTTAAATATTGCCCATCATAATTACCTAACGGATGCTCAGGGTAATAAGCTTCCGCATAAAATCACCACACTTAACCAGGTAAAAGTAACTCAGCTTTATCAGCAATCAGCGGTAGCCATAAGTATTGATCAGCAACCACTACCAAACATTCAAATAAACGATATTGTTGAATTAGCTACTAGCGAGTAAATGAGCTTGTAGTCCCTTATGAGCATTTAGCCAGTCGGCTAATTGCTCAACGCCTGCTATATGTGGGTAATGCTTACGGGTTGCAATAACAACTTGGCGCTGCTGATTTGGTGTAATTGCTAAGTACTTTACTCCCTCACGTGGTGTACAAGCAAGCTTAGGAACAAAAGTTAACCCATCATCCATTGCCACCAGCGCGAGTAAGGTTTCAATACTATTGCCTTTATATTGATTTGACACCTCAACCCCTGCTGAAAAGCAAAATTGTTCTGCTTGATCTTTAAAGCAATGCCCTTCATTTAGCATCAATAAATCACAACCTTGTAATTGAGCCAGCGCAACCTCAGGGTGTTTTACTAATGCATGTTGTTCAGAAACCGCTACTAAAAAATCTTCTTTATAAAGCGGTGACACATGATAAGGCGCTAAATCAGCCACATCAGCAACAATGGCAATATCAATCTCACCATTATCAAGCGCTACAAGCGTTTGTGCTGTTTGCATTTCTATAAATGAAAACTGAGTTTCACTAAAGGCTTGCTTCATCGACGTTAGCAGCGTTGGCAGTAAATAAGGCGCAATGGTAGGAATAATACCGACATTTATTTTACCTTTTAGTGGGTCGTGTGAGCTGGTAGCTATTTCTTTAAGTACCTGTGTTTGCTCTAAAATAACTGTGATCTGTTTAAGTAGTTGCTCACCTTGCACAGTCAACGTAACCTGCTTAGTTGAACGGTCAAAAATAACAACACCCAACTCTTGCTCAAGCTTTTTGACCTGACCACTCAATGTAGGCTGGCTGACATAGCACGCATCAGCTGCTTTTCTAAAGTGCTTATATCGAGCAACTGCTTTTACATATTCGAAGTCTTTTAAATTCATATCACACCAACAATAGCTTTTACCTATCATACTAATACAAACAAACGATTGGAGCTATCATAAATTAAACTGCATAATGGCACTCAACAAATCAAGAGGAATCAAAACAATGTTAAACAATATCGAAGGCCAAAAAGTACCAAACGTTACATTCGCAACACGTGTAGACGAGCAGTGGAAATCAATAACCACTGACGAAATTTTTAAAGGTAAAACGGTTGTGCTCTTTGCATTACCAGGTGCATTTACACCAACATGTTCATCAACTCACTTACCACGTTATAACGAGCTTGCAGCTGTATTTAAACAAAACGGCGTTGATGACATTGTTTGTATTTCTGTAAACGATACATTCGTAATGAATGCATGGGCTCAAAACCAAGAAGCGCAAAACATTACTCTATTACCAGATGGTAACGGTGAGTTTACCGACGGTATGGGTATGCTCGTTGATAAAAACGACTTAGGTTTTGGTAAACGCAGCTGGCGTTATTCTATGCTGGTAAAAGATGGCGTTATCGAAAAAATGTTTATTGAGCCACAAAAGCCAGGTGACCCGTTTGAAGTATCTGATGCAGATACCATGCTTGAATACATTAACCCAGCACAGGTAAAACCAGAATCAGTGAGCATTATTACTAAACCTAACTGCCCGTTCTGTACCAAAGCTAAAGCGCTACTAGACGCAAAAGGTTATGTGTACGAAGAAATTGTATTAGGTCAACACGCTTCACTAACGAGTTTAAAAGCGATTTCAGGTCGTGAGACAGTGCCGCAAGTATTCATAGGCGGTGAGCACATTGGTGGCTCTGACGATTTAGAAAAACACTTTGCATAATTTTCAAGTTGGGGCTGCTCGTTGCAGCCCTTTATTATTTTAAAACCTCAACCAATTGATTCAATTATAAATTATATAACTGGTCTGCTCTCGCCATCACCCATATTTATATTCAAAATACCAACACCTTAGTTACCAAATTGTTACATAAAGCCAAGAATAAACTTAAAATGTCTGCAGCTACATTTACTCAAACCGTAACGAATTTAAGATGAATTAAGTGGAATATACAATGAAAAAACTATTACAAGGACTGATCCTATCCTTGCTATGTTTCGGTGGCCAAGCTCATGCTGCGTCAACTGGTACTATCGATTTACTCACCCATCCTGTTGGCATTATCTGCCTTGTTATTTTTATCTTTGCTTATGTGCTCGTCATACTCGAAGAAAAAATTCACTTACGCAAATCAAAACCCGTATTAGTTGCAGCCGGGATTATTTGGACCCTTATTGCTTGGCAATACAGTGCACAAAACTTATCTGATCTTAGCACCGACGCATTTCGTCATGCCTTGTTAGAATTTTCGGAGTTAATGCTATTTTTGCTCGTTGCGATGACCTACATTAACGCCCTAGAAGAACGCCGTTTATTTGATGGTCTAAGAAGCTGGCTAGTTGCGAGGGGCTTTAGTTACAAACAATTATTTTGGATAAGCGGTGTACTGGCATTTTGTATTTCACCTGTAGCCGATAACTTAACAACCGCCCTACTTTTATGTGCTGTGGTAATGAAAGTTGCAGCAAATGATAACCGCTTTATTGCTATGTCATGCGTAAATATAGTGATTGCCGCTAATGCCGGCGGCGCATTCAGCCCATTTGGTGACATCACGACACTGATGGTTTGGCAAGCCGATGTTGTTGCCTTTACCGAGTTCTTTGTTTTATTTCTGCCAGCTTTAGTCAGCTATATTATTCCTGCCTTTGTTATGTCTTTATTTATCAATAACCGTCACCCGGATACGGCCGATGAAGATATTGAACTTAAACGCGGTGCGCTTCGCATATTGTGCTTATTCTTACTGACAATTTTAACCGCCGTGGTGCTAAAAACCGCCTTTGGTTTACCGCCAGTTGTGGGCATGATGATGGGCCTTGGCTATTTACAGTTTTTTGGTTACTTCTTACGCGTGACACTCCCCGGCTCTCTTGCCAGAAAGCGTGCGATGGCAGAGCGTGAAGGTGATAAAGAGCGCTTATCTCGCTTAGGTAACGTTGTTCCTTTTGATGTATTTAGCCGCGTATCGAGAGCAGAGTGGGACACGCTCTTGTTCTTCTATGGCATCGTTATTTGTGTTGGTGGCTTAGGGTTTATCGGCTACTTAGCGCTACTTTCTGATTTACTTTATAACAACTGGTCTGCCACCGGTGCGAACATTATTCTTGGTTTAATGTCTGCGGTAGTAGATAACATTCCAGTGATGTTTGCAGTGCTGCAAATGATGCCTGATATGTCGCACGGTCAATGGTTGCTTATCACGCTAACAGCCGGAATTGGTGGTAGCCTGTTATCAATTGGCTCCGCGGCAGGGGTTGCACTAATGGGTCAAGCGCGAGGGATCTACACCTTTAATAGCCACTTAAAATGGTCGCCGGTCATTTTACTCGGTTACTTTGCTGGAGTATTAACTCATTTATACCTCAATACAGCCTACTTCGGCTAAGACTTAATAAAGTAAAAACCCTTATCACTTTGAGGGTTTTTACTTTAAATATTTCACAATGAGCAGTTTATAAACAACAGCGTCGTAATAAGCTGTGTTTTTGTCGTAAAAAGTCAAGATTAAGGCAGGCACTTTACTTTAGTCTAATAATTCACAAATAAGGTGAGTTGAGGACACACATATGAGCCAAATGAATTCTGTTGCCATGCAAAATGGCAAGTTGCATGTAAAAAAAATTGATATTCCTACTCCCGGACCCGGCCAAGTACTTGTAAAAAGCCTAGCTTGCGGTATTTGCGGTTCTGATATTCATATAACCCGCCACACAAGCGATGTATTCGATATCTATAAAAACCTTGGCATCATGGCTAAAGAGGCAGGCAATGACCAAGAAGTATTATTAGGCCATGAGTACGCGGCAGAAATCGTTAGCTACGGCCCAAATACTAAAGGCGAATTAGCTAAAGGCACCCGCGTAACTTCAGTGCCAATTTTACTTTCTGCGGGCGGCGCTGGCGTAGGTGTAACCCCTGGGCTATATGGTGCCTACTCTGAATACTTTATTGTTGATGAAGCCTTGCTATTACCTATTCCTGATGCTGTTCCATCAGAAGCAGCAGCCATTACAGAACCACTTGCTGTTGGGCTGCACGCAGTGAACCGTGCACAAATGAATAATGATGATGTTGCCATTGTGGTTGGCTGTGGCCCAATTGGCCTTGCCGCGATTGCCGCGTTAAAGCTTCAAGGCGTAAAACACATCGTTGCCTCTGATCCACAAGAAAGTAAAAAACAAATTGCCCTTGAATTTGGCGCCACAGTATATGTTAACCCTATGGCGGATGATGAAGTTGCTACAGCCGCAGCACTTGCGGGTAACAACAAGGTGGTTATTTTTGAATGTGCTGGTGTAAGCCGCTTATTAAACGATTACATTTTACGTGCGCCAGCAAAAGCAAAAATCATTGTAACTGGTGTACATACCGCGCCACTAAACGTTAACTTTGCTTATGCCACAGTGAAAGAGTTAGACCTTCTTTTCTCTTATTACTACCAGCCAGAAGAGTTTGCACAATCACTTGAGAACATCGCGTCAGGCAAAATTGCATGGCAAAAAATGCGTACTGGTAAAGTCGGCATAGATGGCGTACAAGGTGCATTTGATACCTTATTTAAACCAAACGACCATATCAAAATCATCATTGAACCATGGCGCACAGGCGAGCTTGAAAAAGTAACGGGTTAATTTTAATGAGGCTATTAAAAAATTAATAGCCTCATTTTAGAGCTAAAATCTATAAGCGTTCAACTTACTATCAAAAACTAAGCCATCAGTCTCCTCACCTCTACCGCCATTTAAAACAGTTGTAAAAAATGATTTAACTACATCATTTGTCTTTTCATAGAACAGGCCATGGGTTTTCCCTACATTTGGGCCGCCAGTAAAGTCAAAATAAAAAGCATTTGAAGCGACCAAATTCCTAGCAGTTCTTCCTAACCGATCTTTTTGAAAATTCGCATCAGACCATTTTAGGACCCAATCATTTTCATTGATCGTAATATAAACTCGTTTTCCAGCTTCTATGTTATTTACCCAATGTTGATGACCTGCGTTATCAACATCAGCTTGGCACAATACAACGTTATCAAACATTCTTGTTTCAGCTTCGTATAAAGCGTTGATAACGTAATTCTGAAACAAATAATTCCCCAAACTGTATGTCATAAAGGTAAATTTAATATCACATGCCTCAAGGGCCTCTTTATTGAACGGCTCTTTCATGTAATGACCTAGCTTTTCCAACGTAGCATCCAAAGCACCAACTGACGCCTGTGCATTTCTCTTAGCGCTTCGGTATTCTTTTGTCTTAAAACCTCCAGGATTAGAGGGCCAAGAAAAAACAACAACCTCAACCCCATGCTCTTTTTCTAATGCTAATGACTTTTCTAAGTTCTTATAAAAGCTTTGATTAAAGCCATGTACAAAAAAAACGCAGTTTTTACCTGAAGAAGTGAGCCGTTCACGAACTTCTGCAAATGCTTTTTTAGAGGGAATATTATTCTCTGTGATTTTAGATGGCTCAGTGACTAGCCGCACTTGCCATACTCCCTCTACTTTATCTGCATGAGCGAGCCTAACTTCATTAGGTCCTTTAGCGTTTGCGTAGTCACCAAAAGCATTGTGATCGCCTACGCCATTTTTAAAGTTTGATTTATTTATGTTTCTATTCGTAATAATCAACATATCAATATCCTTATTCTGTTTTTAGCCATAGGAAGTAGTTAGAACCTGTCACTTTTATAGGCAGGGTTAAAACTAATCTGCAAAATAATGATTAGTTTAGATTTCGATCAAACAGCAAGAAAAACAGTAAAGAACACGACAAACGTATTGTTTTTTAATATTGAAAATAGACATAGTGTTGAGTAAGTGAAATGCTGGCAGCACTAAAAAACGACTTGATAAGAAGACTGTTCGAATGAAGAAATCTGTATTATTTAATAGAACACTCAAATTTATCGGATATTGATTTAGGCAACCGATTTGGAACTTTAATGCTACAAATTTGCTTCAAAGAAGAACATGACTAACCATTGATTTTATTGGTAGCCCCTACAGGAATCGAACCTGTAACTGCCCCTTAGGAGGGGGCCGTTATATCCATTTAACTAAGAGGCCACTCAAAAGCTGAGGTAAAGCTACAGAAAATTATAACGGTCTAAGGCTTTGGTAATCAAGAAATTAATCCAACCGGCTTTAGAGCAAGCCGATCGGTAAAATAATGAGGCTAGTTAACGCGAGCAGTTGCTGATTTGATTGACTCATTCTTTAGCACAAAATATGGGATCACTTTTTGTGCGCTGGCAATAACCAGCTTTGAGTTTAAATTAATTACTCGCGCATTCACTTCAACACCATTAGGGCGATATATCAGCGTGCCTGTAAGTACATGGCTGGCGATGCGACGCTCGGCTAGCTCTTCTACATCACGCGACATCACAAAATCACCACGTGAAGTCACACTAATGATATCCATCGCTTTAAAATCAACAACGCCAAAGCCGAATTTTTGCAGCTGGTGCATCATTGTTTCAGAGAGTTGATTACCAAGTTGAGAGCTGTTTTTTAGGCTCGCATCTAAATCAACAAAGCTAGTAATGGCTATTCCTAACTCGCTTTCTTGTTGCATGGTATCCACTAATTCAAGGGCCATTTGCTCGACATAATTAACAACGGTTTTATGATGTTGATAAGGCACAAATAAACGATGGTTAGCGTTATCCTGCTGCATATCTTTTTGCTCAAGCGCTTGCAGCATAGCAACATAATCGACTTGAGTACTTGCTGATGCAGGTGCACTTTGAGCGGTATTTTGCGGCTCTGCTGATTGCTCTGGCAGCAATTGGCAGCCAGAAATCGCGAGCGTTAACGATGCAAAAATAAAACCTTTCATAGCTTACTCACTTGCTTGTTTAAGTGTAATACCATCACTACGGTTGGTGCTATCAAGGGCATCAACCACTGATTGTGGTATAAAGCCTTGCGCTGACCCTACAACTGCTTTGCTTGCTAAACCAACAATGCGGGCATTAACGAGCACACCACTTTGATGATTAACTAAAGTACCCGCCAATACATAATTGAAGTTTTGATCTTGGCTTAGCTCTAAATAATCACGACTGAAAACATAGTCACCACTTGGCGTGACACGCATATAATCAGTGGTTTTAAAATCAATGACAGGTACACCAAATGCATGAAGCTCATGAATGAAACTTTCGGCAATTTGATTACCTAGCAAATTCGTTGAGTTGTAATCTGCATCAAGGTATACAAAGCTTGAAACAGCAACCGGCGTGTTATCGCTAACATATTGCAAGTTTTCAACTAAGTCCTGCATGATGCCACGCACATAGTGATTAATATTTTTGCGCGTTGGTGCAGCGGTAAAGGTGCTGTTATTCATCACCGCCTGATTGGTTTGAAATACACTGTCGTTACTGTGCGGCGCGGCAACTTCTCTTTGCGCAGCTAATTGAGGATCATTATCGTGTTGTGTTACATCACCAGTTAACATTGACGAGCAACCAAAGCCAAAAGGCAAACATAAAGTTAAAATTAAACGTTTCATTAAATGAGTTCCTCTTAATATTCGCTTCGATACAACTGGCCATCACGTTGCTGAACTTTTTCAGCGCCCCACATCACATTGATAGGGATCTCGGTGCTTGCTGCTGACACTATTCGCAGATCTTTGGTATTTACCAATCGGGCGTTAACTATGTAGGCATGTTGTTGCCGCGTCAGTGTGCCGGTAATAACAAAGTCAATATTCTGACGTTGACGCAAGGTATTTACATCACGACTAAGTACACTATCGGCCGATTGCTGCAAATTTAAAGTCTTTTCTAATCGATACTCTATGGTATGAAAACCAAGCTGAGTAAATTGCGTTAATAAACTTTCTTGAATTTGCTGACTCAAGCCACTGCCCTGATCTTCTGCTAAATCAGTACCTAAGCCATCAGCCATATAGAAACTGGTCACAGCAATACGTGCATTGCCTTTGTAAGGGCCTTGAATACGGCTCAGCTGACTACTTAGATCAGCAACGTATTGATGCACCGTATAAGGTGCCATCGGCGATTTTGGGGTTTCTCTAGGGGGCGCTTTTTGTGGCTTTTCAGTTAAGCTACAACCCACCAACACTAAAAAAACTGAATAAAATAACAGGCGCATAATTGCCATCCTCACTAAACTTAGTAAGTACAAAGCAATAATTATGCCTAAGTATTATTGTTGGTGAGATAAATCAAGCGGATTTTGCACATAGTGCGATACCAAGCATGCCACCCCGACTGATGCTAACTTTTTACAATCATTATCTGCTTGCTGCTTTTGTTGATATGCACCAATTTTCAAACGATGAAAAGTGCTGCCATTTACAGTTACTGACTCTACATTAGCAATAAACTGACCATGAAATAGTGCCGGCGCTTGTTTTTTAATTTCAGCAAGGCGAGCTGTTAGTCGAGGTAATTCTGTTACGGAAGCAAGTTGTAGTGCAAACTTGGCTGCAGGCTCCGCAATAAACTGAGGTGCGGTTACTGATGACTTTTTAGTATTTACAGGCTCAGCTTGCTGCGTATTTAACAAAGTAAGTTGTTCAGTGAGTAAGGTTAACTCACTTTCTATTGTCAGCAAGCGCTCAAGCTCTGGCTTCATCGCTTGGAATTGTTGATGCGACTGTCTCAGCTCTATAAGCTCTTGCTGGCTAATTTTTACTAAGTTTTCTTCACTCACTTGTGGCTCTGATACGCTTTGGCAACCAAAGATAGGAGTAACCAGTAAAACTAACCATACTTTCTTCAGATTTTGAAAAATACTAAAAACCATAATTTACTCCTTGCTAGTGTTGAACATGCTGCTCTGTTACATGGCATTTAATTGCTTGTGATATTAGCTGCACACATTGCTGCTCAAGCTCGTTTGCAGATTGTGCGTCATAGCCAACCGCAAGCGTGTAGTGCGCATTTGCTTTATCGTGAATATAAAAAGCGTTTTTTAACCCTTGCTGTAACAAACGCTGTTTCACCAATGAGTAATACACCTTTAATATTTTCAGTGAATTAAACTTGCCAATACTCGCTATATATCCCTGGCGCTTTTCGAGTGGCCGCAAAGTAATGTCAACTCCCACCAGCACATCACCTTTGGGCGATAACTGTATTTTATGTGTTTGAGTACTAGTCAGTGATTTTTGTCCTTGGTACTGCTTATCTACAATCGCCTGATACTTACCGGGCTTAATATCAGTAAACAAGTAATAGCCATCATAAGCCGCTTGCGTAGTTGCTACATCATTACCTTGCTCATCCACTAAAGTAATTTGGGCATAAGGTTGAACATTAGCTCCTTGCTCTGTCTGCTGATAAACAGTGCCTTCTATTTCGCTGGCATTATTTACTGGAAAATCCATGTACTCAACAAAGCCTGCTCGTGGTGTTATGGAGAAACCATCGTGGGCGGGGATCATAAAAGGGTCAGCAAAACTGTCACGATCGAGCACTATATCTGTTGTGCGGTTAGCTGGCATAGCAGAAAGAATCGCGATCCCTTGTTCATCAGTAATCGCTTGGCGATAATTTTGTAAGCCTTTTACTTTAACACCTGCCAAGCCCTTCTCATTACTGTCTTTAATACCATTATCATTTTCATCTAAAAACACATTAACCATTAAACTACCTGTATTGGTCAATGTTCTGTTGCTCATAAATGGTTGATTATATTGGCTATCAAAACCAAAGCTAAATCGGCTATTTAAGCGAATTTGCCATTGGTCATTACTATCGTAATTAACATTACTGCTTAAGTTAATCCTGTCATTTTGCCACGTTAGTCCTAATTCTGCAGACTGAACATCGTAATCTAGAGAGTCCCTTAAAGTTAACTCTGCTTGGAGACTCGGGCCTAAACTTCGGCTAAATTCAGCTTCATAACTTGCTATCTCACTCACTGGAGAAAGACGATAATTAACACCAAACCGACTGTACACTCTGCCTAGTCGTGTTTGTAAACGCGTCATACCATCTACACTTTCTTGCCCGGCACTTGGGTCTTGCCATTGCAATAAATTATTTATTGAGACGTTTGCATAGCTGTAATTTAAACGGTTATAAATTTGCTTTAAATCACCACTTTGTGCGTGTTGAACTAAAAAGTTGTTTTGATAATTAAGCCGCCCAAAGTTGT
The DNA here is from genome assembly GCF_005887425.1 of Pseudoalteromonas sp. S2721. Taxonomy (NCBI): domain Bacteria; kingdom Pseudomonadati; phylum Pseudomonadota; class Gammaproteobacteria; order Alteromonadales; family Pseudoalteromonadaceae; genus Pseudoalteromonas; species Pseudoalteromonas sp. S2721. Next base: position 8,739 of record NZ_PNCZ01000034.1, on the reverse strand, counting down.
TTTGCATCAGCTCACCAGACATATCAAATTGATAGCTTTTCAGCGTTATATCTCGACCATTCTGGTTATCTGTACGGTTCGTTGCGCTGAATAGCAAAGACTGATCAGCCAGCTTAGTTCTTGTTGTTAATTCAAATTCTCTTTGTTGTTGATTGTTTTCTTCATACTCCAGATTAACTAATAACCTATCTAACAAGCTGAGATTCGTTCCTAGAGCAACATGGTATAACTCATCTTGCTCTTGCTTTTGCGCCATAAAGCCTGAGTACATAGCAACGTTATCACTCAATCCATATTGGTATCGCCCTGCAGCAACCCAGCCCTTGTTTGCACTATTACTGTTATTACCTAATAACTGCTTGCCTTGCTCTGAAAAAGATAACTCATAGACTGCTTCCCCTTGTTCAAGCTGCGTACCATCAATGTAGTAATATTCTGTTTTTCGCTCTACTTGCCCTTGCGGACCATAAAAAATCAACTCAAAGTTATTTTCACCAAACAGTAAATCAACGTCAGCAAAAACATAGCGCCCATCCGCCAAGCTCAATTGCTGCTCAATTAAAATACCATTGCGGTATAATTCAACATCCCAACCTGGCTGTACTGCACCAGTTAGATTCACTCGATTATTATTAACTGCTTGCCCAAGTTGATAATTCGAAATTTTAACTCCGCGCCCGTACTGGTTGTTATAACGGCTGCCAACTTGCGTAGCTGTGACATCACCTACCTCAATAAGACTTGCAGCAAGTGGACCTAACAGCTGATTATTCACATCTTGCTTGGAGAAAGTTAGTCTTGAGTTATTCAATAAATCACTTTCACGGCCCGATAAAAAGTATTCCATAGTAAGGTATGCAAAATCTTGCGAGCCAAGTAATGAGTAACTTGCCTGACTACCATCATTATCTTGGGTATAGTTCAATTGTAAGTCAGCCACAGGGACAGATAAGGCCTGGTATGGGCTTGGTTTCCAAGGTAAAGTTGCTTGCTTTTGAGTACTATAGCTTTGTAGTTGTTTTTTATGTCGCTGCGCTTGGGCGACAACCGGATAAACAGACTCAGTTTCAATATACAGCTCTAAGCTTGCGTAATCAGAGCGATGCTGAAATTCTAAAGCCTCAGCGAGTACTGCTGCCTCTATATAAATATCATCATCAACACTAATTTGTTGTTCTGTAAGCTGCCACTTTTTTGTATCTGTAATCAACTGTTTTTGAGCTGTTAATTGAAAGGTTTTATTGGTGTTAATGAACCAACCTTCGGCCCTCTCGGCTGATATATCGACATTAATTGCAAGCTGTAAAATATCAACTAGCCCCGAAACGCCAAGCAATATGTCTTGATCAGACTTAAGGGCAAACAACTCACCTAAATAATTTTCATTTAAATAAATTGAAAATAGCAAAAATTCCCCAATGGCAATTCGTTGCTGAGCGTCTAAGGTATCTGCAGAATGATTAACAGCAGTTATATGCTTAGATTGTGGAGCGTAAAGCTGTTCGCCATTTAGCTTAGCTCTTATGGCATTGACTCTAGCTAGTACATCCTCTGTACTCACAGTCGAATTAGCAACGCTGATAGGACTTAATAGTATAAGCCCTATCGCAAATAAGCGATTCATAAATGTTTTCGCATTAATCCTTAATGTCGAATAGGCAATGAATATGAGCCAAAATCGACGCCTTCATACTCATCGGCACCTTGATATTTAAGCTCAATGTTCCCTTGTTTTGGCAACTGTTTACCAGAGAATAAATCTAACAACACAGTCGCTTGTTCAATTTCAGGGTATAGGCTTAGATTCCCGATTTCTGCGATTTTTTCTTGTTTACCTGCAGAATTAGTAACATACGCGCTAAGTCGACCGTAACTACTAAAACCTTGTTGTTCAGTTAATTTAACGGCAATTTTTGGTTTTTTGTTTACCGAATCTTCAACTATTTCTGCAGTTTGAAATGCAACTTTTGGCAGCTCACCTTGTTCACGATATACAACTGGAATACTAAAACTCAAAATCATATTCACTTTAAGTCCAGCCTTAGCTGCCTTATCTTCATTTGGTAAGGCTTGAAATAGTAAATGGGAACGATATTCCCCTTTAGCCAAATCCTTAGGCTTTCTAATTGCTATTTTAATCGTTTGCCTTTCGCCAGGTGCTAAGCGAATTTGCTTTGGTGATAAGCGTGCCATAGGAGAAAGGCTCGTGGTTACTGGCTCACTCAATGTTTGATAGCCCCCACCAGGTAGCGCTAATTTTTCGCTCCATACCACGCGGTATGTACGGTACTCTTCTGAGCTATTAATGACGGTGACTTTTGCGCTTCGTTGGCGCTCATCAAATGAAACCCGCGTTGGTGAAATAAGTAAGTTTGCCGTTGCATATTGACTGAAAAAAACAAAAAGAAGTCCACATAAAAGACGTTTTGCGAACATATCTATCCTTAGTAATCGACTGATATTTCTAAATAAGTTGTAGAAGAATACTGACCATCAGCGTATGGTTTAGCGCTACGGTCTGTCGTTAAAATACCGCCAATAAATACTTTTGCTTCACCAAATTCATTGGTAATCACATATTTAGGAAAACCATTAAGGCGTACAGAAAATCCAGCACTCGAGTTGCCATCGATATCATGTGTTAAGTCAACTGGGGCAACTAGATTCATAGTTAGCTGAGTTCTAGCTGGAAAGTCAGTAAGTAATAATTCTGCAGGGCGGCCATTTTTAAGAACATAAACCGAGCCCTGCGTATTGATACTGCCATCATCTTTGACGATTACAGAGCTGGTATTTGTATTAGCTAGAATAACTAGAGTACCAAAATCAAGCGCTTGTTGCTCTGTGCTCGCAGCCTGTAAGGGTGTTGAGAACACACAAAATAAAACAGTAGCTAAAAGCAAAAAGCGCATGACTAATTACCTAGTATTATTAGTAAGCAACTTCTAATTGGAAAGTGCCGGTATACTCAACATCACGATAAGGCTCAGATGACGCCGAATTTGAGGTAGATAAATTGGCACCAATGTTAAACTCAACACTGCCGTCTGCATCTGCTGTTAAATTTGGGCTGCCTGGAAGGTAATAAGCATTTGCATTTGGGCCTGAAGTAATAAAATACTTCCATTCATCAACAATAAAGTTTGGCTCATTTAAACCTTGTCCATCAGAAGCTAAAATATTAGCTGTAGGATCAGTAATCGACAAACGCGCATTAGGCACCGCTTCCGATACCGTAAATGAAGCAGGAGACCCTTGCTCAATAATTGAAATAATCGCAGGAGATGCATCTGTTCTTGTTGAAACAGGGCTTGCATCAGGTTCTGGGTTAATTGTTAAAACAGCTTGCGCAGCACCTGAAGGATCGGCTACGGCACGAATAGTACCAAAATTTAGATCATTTCCTTTTGTTAAAACAACTGAGTTTTGAACCTTTACTGTTGCACTGAAAGATTCAGTAGTGGCATAAGAATAAAAAGCAGAAAATGCTAATGAGCATGCAATTAAAGAAAGAGGTAATTTCATATTAAGTCCTTATAAATAAATGGCTAAGCCATTTTGCTGTATCTTAAGCTTTATCGACCTCTAGAACAAATACTTTAAGGTTAATCCCCTAATTTCCAAGAGGAAAGATACTTAAAGCATCTCCCCAATAAAAGGGGCTGTCACACAAGTTTGCCCCATTCTTTTGGCTATCTCACAAAAAGCTGTCGCCTGAGTATAATTTACAAATGGACCTGCTCGTAATCCATACAAGGTTACCCCTTTTTGCTCACGAGTTTTAAAGCGAAAATCTAGGTCATTTAAAACAGCAGGATAATCACGTTTAAGGTTCAAGACCTGATGTCTGACCTTTTTCGGCGTTAAATATAAACCTAATTGCACACCTGCTTCTGCTGCTTTGTTTGCAGCAATAATCGTTTCTAATGAGTCGATTGATGATGATTGCTGAGATTGTATTTGCTCACTTTGGTGATAGATCACATCATTTTGCGGCTCAAATGCCGATGGTTGTGCAGTTAAATCACTATTAGCCGAAAGTACCTCGATTAACAACGCAAGGTCTTTTTCCATTGCTGCAAGACGTTCAATGCTAGGCTGTTGATTTTGCCACTCGGCAGCAAATTGCTGTACCTGCTGTTCAGTATAAACAGGCTGGCTTTGTTCTTGGCTCATCATACATGCTGTTAAAGCAGTTAAGCAGATGGTTAACAATAAATATTTAGAGAAAATAGAAAAATGCATGGTGACGTCAATTCTAAAAAACAGACTTAAATATTAGCAATAAAAATGCCACCTTTAGAGTGAATATTTGACGCTAAAAATAAATTCGATTATCTGTGTATTTACTAACCCAACAATCAATACCTTGTCGCTTAATAGCCGCGCAGTCAGCTTTCGCATTTTTTAAATACTTATAGCCTCCAAACTTTAAGCGGTAGAAAGTTCTATCATGCACGTCTGCAACTTCAACATTCAAAATTGGTTTACCTTGAAAAATACTAGGCGCTTGTTTTGCCATTTTATGAAAGGTGACTTCTATTGCGGTCTCAGAGCTAACTGATGCTAACTGTAACGCAAAAGTATAATTAGGTTTTGTAGGTGCTAATATAGCAGCAGTGGCTAGGGTATTTTTTTGTGTAGCCGTTGATTGAAGCTCAGAACTAGTTTTTACATTAATTTGAAAAATAGGATCAATTAAGCGAAGTGCAAAACTTTGCATAGAATTAACGGTAGAGCTTAGCAGCAGCTCATTACTGCAACCAGAAACAGTTAATAACACCATTAGGTATATACTGCAGCGAAAAGGCTTGAAGTAATCTTTCATAATCAGGATTCTTAAACGTACCGTTAAAAAATTGCTTCTTACTTTGAAGAAGACTATCTGTTAGTACTTACCTGTACATCAAAAGCTAAAAGATAATTTAAGATATTGAAAATAAACACTAACATTATGTTTTTATTATAATTTCAGTTTAGTGCTTTAATTCGCTGCAAATCATGTTGTTAGTAAAAAGTAGCTTTATAACATAAACAATTTGCAGCAAAATTATTAATGCTTTTCATTACTCAGTTAACTAACTGAATTAGAGCAATTAATCACCATACTCATCTTAACAACCCTATAAGACAAAGGTATATCAGAAAAGTCCCTAATTTGTTAATAATCAACAATTGTCAGCTGCTTGTAAATAACAAAAAAGTGCCATATAGGCACTTTTTTAACATAATTTATTACTAAGTAAATAGAATTGGTTATTTAACCAACGACTTTATGAAGTCGCTCAATTCATCTTTGAATTCCTCACGTCGTAAAGCAAATTCAACGATGGCTTTTAAATAACCAATTTTGCTACCACAGTCATGGCTTTTACCTTTCATAGAGTATGCATCAACCGTTTCTTTTTCCATTAGCATGGCTATGGCATCTGTTAATTGAATTTCATCACCTGCCCCAGCTGGAGTTTTTGCAAGTAATGGCCAAATATTTTTGCTCAGTACATAGCGACCCACAACAGCAAGATTTGATGGAGCTTGATCAATAGGAGGCTTTTCAACCATATTCAAAATTGCGGCGCTTTCACCTTGATTGATTGTTACATCACCTAAGTCTACTACACCGAACTTGTCTACTTCGTTTTGCGGCACAGGCTCAACCATAATTTGGCTCTCACCGGTGGTTTCAAAACGCTGGATCATTTCAGCTAAGTTATCTTTTTTAAGATCGCTCGCAACATCATCGATGATAACATCCGGTAAGATAACAACAAACGGTTCATTACCTATAATAGGCGCCGCACAATTTATCGCATGACCAAGGCCTTTCGCTTCACCTTGACGAACGTGGATAATAGTCACATCCTTCGGGCAGATTGACTGTACTTCAGCAAGTAACTGACGTTTCACACGCTTTTCAAGTGTGGCTTCTAACTCAAAACTGGTATCAAAGTGGTTTTCAATTGAGTTTTTACTTGAATGCGTTACTAAAACAATTTCTTTAATTCCTGCTGATATTGCTTCATTTACAACGTACTGAATCAACGGGCGATCAACAATAGGAAGCATTTCTTTAGGGATTGCTTTTGTTGCAGGTAACATACGCGTGCCAAGACCAGCAACTGGGATCACTGCTTTCATTGATTTCTCCTTAAATTTTATTGTTCTTAAACTGAAAACGGATACTTAATTGCATCGTGACACTGATAACCTACTACTTCAAAATCATCTTTTGTAACCCAGCTTTCAATGTCTTCTAATGATTTAATATTTGGGTTTATTTTTAATTCTGGCGACGCGAAAGGCTCTCGCTTAAGTTGTACATCACGCATCAACTCAAGTTGGTTTTCATAAATATGCGCATTCGCTATTTTATGATACGCCTTACCCGGTTTATGTCCGGTTATTTGTGCAACTAAAGCAAGTAACACAAAACATTGAATTTGATTAAAGTTCAGACCCAGCGGCACATCACAGCTACGTTGGTATGATGTTAAGTATAAAGTATCGCCCAACAAAGAAAAGGTGTGCGTGTGCATACAAGGGCGTAAACAACCTAGCTCAAATTCACCTGGATTATAAAAAGTGACGATTTCACCGCGATCATCAATTCCTTTCGATAAGTTATCGATAACTTTTTTAAGCTGATCAAGGTGGCTACCATCAGGGCGTTGCCAACTGCGCCCTTGAACACCATACACACGGCCCATATCATCCTCACCACGACGATGCGGATTTTCAAGCCACGCTTTGTTCTCGTTCGCGTTGGCATTCCAAGTCATACAGCCGATATCACGAAACTGTGCAGCGCTGTCGTAACCACGTAAATAACCCAGTAACTCCGCTATCGCCGCTTTGTAAAAGCTCTTTCGCGTGGTGATGAGCGGAAACTTGTTATTTGCCACATCATATTCAAGATCGGCATTAATTACGGTTAAACATTTGGTTCCTGTGCGTTTGTTCTCAACCCACACACCTTCGTCAACAATACGCTGACATAAATCTAAATACTGTTTCATTGAATTGCTCTTGTTATGCTTTGCTTGCCACGCTTTGCTGCGGCTTTTTATAAGCCCATATTAACAAACCAAGGCCACCAATTACCATCGGCAATGACAGTATTTGACCCATAGAGATAACGCCTGCAAATAAACCTAAATGAGCATCTGGTTCACGGAAGTATTCAACAATAAATCTAAACGCACCATAGCCAAGTAAGAACACCCCAGCAACACTTCCCGCTGGACGAGGCTTTTTGATAAACCACTGTAAGATTAAGAACAGTACTAGGCCTTCTAAAAAGGCTTCGTATAATTGGGATGGGTGACGAGGCTCTGGACCACCTGTAGGAAAAACAAATGCCCAAGGTACATCTGTCACTCGGCCCCATAGTTCGCCATTAATAAAGTTACCAATACGCCCTGCTAACAAACCGAGCGGCACAAGTGGCACTACAAAGTCACCTACCTCAAACAATGATTTTTTACGGGTCCAAGCAAAGATTGCAATAGCTGTAATGACACCCAGGGTGCCACCATGGAACGACATACCACCTTGGTCAATTCTGAATAAATACAGTGGGTTTTCGATAAAGTAGCTGAACTGATAAAACAATACATAACCAATACGGCCACCGAGTATAACCCCGAGCATGCCGTAAAATAATAAGTCACTGACTTGTTCTTTTGTCCAACCTGAGTTTGGTTTTGCTGCTTGGCGATTAGCAAGCCACATCGCCAAAGCAAAACCAATTAAATACATTAAACCGTACCAACGTACGCTGAGCGGGCCTACCGAAAAAATAACCGGATCGATATCTGGAAATTGAAGAGCCATAAAAATTAAAACCTTTAACTAAACACCATTTTAAGCGCAATTATGACAAGTAATAGCGCGAATACTTTTTTTATTGTTGCCACAGGCAAGTAATGCGTGGCTTTGGCACCTATAGGCGCAATGAGCGACGAGGTAACCACAATCCCGACTAACGCAGGTAAATACACAAATCCGGCAAATCCATCACTGAAAGATGTTAATTGCCAGCCGGCAGATACGTAACCCACCGAGCCAAACAGCGCAATGACAATACCACAAGCAGCAGCACAACCAATGGCCTTTTTAATATCAACGGAAAAATAATGCAGTAGCGGCACAATAAGCGCCCCACCACCAATACCAATTAGTCCTGAAAGTGCCCCCATTATGGCACATAAAAAGCCAAGAATAGGCCCTGATGGAAGCGGCTTTTCACTGGCGGCTTTTTTTCGTGTCGATAACACCATTCTAAGTGCGATAAACACCACGCTACCGGCAAAAACAAAGCGCAGCAGCTGCTCAGGAATAAAGCTTGCTGCAAAGCCACTGATCAATGCGCCTAGGCCAACGCCAGTCATAACCCAAGGAGCAATTTCCCATGGCACGTTAGCATTACGATGATGAGCAAGGGCTGAAGACGTCGAGGTAAAAATAATGGATGCTAACGAGGTTGCTATCGCGATAACTAATACATGGCTTGGGTCGGCAACATTGAACGACACTAATAGCGCACTAAGTACTGGCACGATTATAAGACCGCCACCAATGCCTAATAAGCCTGCTAAAAATCCAACCACACTGCCCAAAATTGCGCAGTACACCATTAAAAGTATTACATCATGCATAGCACACTCATATATTCAATTTGTTATATACATATACTAAACTAATATATATACCCAAACCACCTCAAGATGCGAGTTTCAG
>NZ_PNCZ01000033.1:0-36458 GCF_005887425.1 Pseudoalteromonas sp. S2721 | reverse complement strand
CTCTCTGTCACTTTGTTCAGCCCTTTTCATTGCTGCCCGCCGTGTCAGTGGATGCGCATTATAGGGATACGAAGAATTAACGCAAGCACTTTTTGAAGGTTTTTTTGAATATTTTCAAATTAGTGCAATAACCATACAAATAAAGGGTTACAGAGGGGTTTTAGCTCAAAAAGCAGTCATTTTTGTGAGGATAAAATGGCATAGAAAAAGCGACATACATTAAATTAGCTATGTCGCTTTTTATTTTTATAAGGCGGATTAGTTAGTAGAAATTTCCCAAACAGCGATTGAACCCGAAATTTCATTACCAACAACTAGCAATGCTTCATTCGTTGCACTTTGTTCTGCAGGTATAAATGCCATACCTTCAGGAGCAAGATCACCTGTTATATCTGCATCAGCTTCTAGGCCACGATTAAAAAAGTAATCTTGGAATGTCACATTGTATGGATTAGTAATATCAAACACCATAATGCCACCCATACGCTCTAAACCAATAAATGCAAATGTACGTTCGCCAATAGTACCCAGTGCTAACGCTTCTGGTTCTGCACCTTTGTCATCAGAGCGACTATCACCTTCATTTTCATCTTCGTTATTATTGAATGCTGCTCCGTGAACTGATGCAGTAATACGTGAGATTTGATCGCCCGAGTCAAAAACCACCATGCCGTTACTATCCCAGATGGTAAAAGAGCGAGCACCATATGCATAGAGTGATTCATATTCGCCATTATTATCTTCATCACCTTTAACAGTGGTTACTTTTAAACGGCCAATATCACTGTTGTCATTGTTCAGGTAGTCAAAATTGCTTGCCAGTGTTAAGTCTTTAGCTCTGGTTTCATCTATATATGATAAACAACCATCATCTTCATCGTAATCTAGACCACCTTTTGCTAAACAATCAGCTTCGTCGGTTGTATCAAAGAAGTATTCTCGTGCATCACCTTCGTTCGCTGTGACAATAAAGTTAGCACCTTTCCAAGTAAAGCTTGAAATCGTATCTGGTTGATACATGCCATAGAGACCAGGGTACGATTTAAAGTTAACGCCACCGTCTTTATCAGATGCATCAAAAAGTAAATTGGACCAATCTTTAAAACCTAATCCTTTAAGCTCTAGGCTATTATCTTCAAGGTTGACGATAGCAAGGGCGTTATTTTCTTGTAGTGAGACGTAGGCAAACTTATTGTCTTTCGAAACGCTGATGTATTCAGGTTCTAAATCCATTGCTACGGTTGTATTAATCAAGTTACCGTTGATTGTTCGACCTGTCGGGTTAGCAAATACAATCCCAAGTTCTTCAAGCTCTGCTTGTTTGTCGTTATAAGCCGAAAAAGTAATGCTAATAGCAGTATCTGCAATTACACCATCATTAATATTAATAATGCTGATAGAGCCTTCAGGGTCAATGCTATAGTTACCATTAGGTTCACCTTCATTTGCAACCAGTACTTTATTGCCATCATGGCTAAAAGTAACCATGTCGGGCAGGGCGCCTACAGTGACATTTTTAATAAACTGAGGCTCGTCGCCACTAATATCATAAAATGCGATTAAACCTGCATCACCGGTATTACTAGCTGCCATTGCAACGGCTAAAAGTTCATTATTAGCATCAATCGCGATACTGTTCGCATCACCCACACTGTGCTCATTAAGTGCAAGGGTAATCTCTGAGGTTAAATTAGTGCCGTTTATAACCCCTTCGTTATCTTTAACTAAAGCTGCACGGTCAAAGCTATCGGCTTTCATGATATTAACGACCGCAGAATCACCGGAACTATTGATAGCAAATATTCGTTGTTTAGATGCTTGGTAAGCAACAATTTCCGCAGCACCTTCAGGGCTTTCTGCGTTCAGCACTGCACGGCCGATAAGATTTATAGTTAAAGCGGCGTTTGCATCTGTACCATTTGCTCCGTCATTTCCGTTTGTACCATCGGTGCCATTTACTCCATCAGTTCCATTTTGACCTGCAGGACCTTGCTCACCTTGTAGGCCGTCTTTGCCGTCGTCACCGTCTAATGAGCAGCCAGAAAGAATGGTTAAAAGTGATAGCGCAATAATTGATCTTTTTAACATTATTATTTTTCCTTGGAATTGTATTAGGGCAATTACAACACGCAGGCATTACAACTATATGGCACTTTTATGTGAACAAAATTTAGCCATAAAAAAAGCGAGTATAAACTCGCTTTTTATTTATAAATTAGTAGGGTAGCTCATTACTTTTTAGTTGGGCGCTTCCAACCAGTAAGGTTACGTTGTTTACCACGAGCGACTGCAAGCTGTTCGTCTTCAACTGTATTAGTAATAACCGAACCTGCGCCAATCGTTGCCATTGAGCCAATATTAACAGGGGCCACCAGTGATGAATTAGAACCGATAAAGGCGTTATCTCCAATAATGGTTTTTGATTTATTTACGCCATCATAGTTACAAGTAATAGTCCCTGCGCCAATATTAACTTTTTCGCCAACTTCAGTGTCGCCTAAGTAGGTTAGGTGGTTTGCTTTTGAGCCTTTGCCTAAGCGAGTCTTTTTCATCTCAACGAAGTTACCAATGTGCGAGTCTTCTTCCATAATCGCACCAGGGCGAAGGCGGGCATATGGGCCTAAAGTGCATTTAGCAGCAACACTGGCTTCTTCAACAAGTGAGTTAGCTTTAATAACAACGTTATCGCCGATAGTACAATCTTTAAGTACGCAATTTGGCCCAATTTGTACGTTATTACCCAGAGTTACTTTACCTTCGAAGATAACATTAACGTCGATGAGAACATCTTCGCCAGTCGTTACTTCACCACGTACATCAATACGAGCAGGATCAGCAAGTGTTGCGCCGTTTAGCATTAGCTCTTCTGCTTGCCATGCTTGGTATGCACGTTCAAGCGCTGAAAGTTGTACGCGATTATTAGCACCTTCAACTTCCATCGGATGCTCAGGCTGTGCAGAGGTAATTTCAACACCTTCACTGTGTGCCATCGCAACAATATCTGTTAAGTAATATTCACCTTGAGCGTTATTGTTAGATAGGTTACCTAACCAACGTTTAAGTAGCGCACCATTAGCAGCCATAATACCGGTATTGATTTCTTTAATTGCAAGTTGCTCAGGTGAAGCATCTTTTTGTTCGATAATACCTACTAGCTTGCCATTTTCACGGATCATTCGGCCATAACCTGATGGGTCATCTAAGGTAACCGTTAATACTGCTAAGCCTTTTTCTGGAGTCGCAGCAAGTAGCTTTTCTAAGGTCGCGCGTTTTGTTAGTGGCACATCACCATAGAGAATTAATACGGTGTCATCATCGGCAATGTGTTCTTTAGCAACAGCGACAGCATGACCCGTACCGAGTTGTTCTTCTTGTAATACCCAGTTTACTTGGTTGTGCGATAGGGCTTCTTGAAGCTGATCACGGCCATGACCGTAAACAAGATTTGTTTCACGAGCACCAAGGGCAGTGGCATTATCAATAACGTGCTGAACCATAGGTTTACCAGCAACTTTGTGTAATACCTTAGGTAGAGCAGAGCGCATACGGGTGCCTTTACCCGCAGCAAGAATAACGGTAGTCAAAGACATTAAAACAATATCCTTCTTTCTTTGTTTTAGGTGTGCAATATTTTGTGAGTTCTGGAAAACATACAAAGTTGTGTAAGTCACATCATGTGTAAATACGCAATCCTAATGCATTGGACTGAACCTTGAATGAAACAGCTATTCACTATTAATTTACACTATTGTAGCGAGCTTTAATGAAGGATATAAGTATAAATATAAAGTAGGGCGCTAAACGGTGAATTTTAGGCACAAAAAAGCCCACATTAAGTGGGCTTTTTGAAAACCGAGTAGGCTTACTTTTTACGTAATTGTTGAATTACGCGAAGTTGAGCGATTGCTTCAGCAAGTTGCACTGCAGCTTGTTGATAATCTAACTCAGCAGTTGACGTATTCGCCATTTGCTCTTCAGCATCACGTTTAGCTTTTTCAGCCGCTTGTTCGTCTAGGTCTTCACCACGTACTGCAGTATCTGCAAGAATCGTGATGCGATCCGGTTGAACTTCTAGCGTGCCGCCAGCAATATACATCACGTCTTCGTGACCAAATTGCTTAACTAAACGTACCATACCAGGTTTTAGGGCAGTTAATAATGGAGCGTGACCATAGTTAACACCAAGGTCACCTTCACTACCACTCACTTGAATCGATTCAACCAGACCAGAGAACAAGCTCTCTTCTGCGCTTACTACGTCAAGATGTACAGTCATAGCCGCCATACTACCCTCCTAATTACATGCTTTTGGCTTTTTCTTGAGCTTCTTCAATAGAGCCAACCATGTAGAACGCTTGCTCTGGCATATCATCAAACTCACCGTTTAAGATACCTTTGAAGCCAGCAATTGTGTCTTTAAGTGACACGTATTTACCAGGCGCGCCTGTGAATACCTCAGCAACGAAGAACGGCTGAGATAGGAAACGCTGGATTTTACGTGCACGAGATACAACTTGCTTATCTTCGTCAGAAAGCTCGTCCATACCTAGGATTGCGATGATGTCTTTAAGTTCTTTATAACGTTGAAGAACTGTTTGAACGCCACGCGCTGTATCGTAGTGCTCTTGACCGATTACTAGTGGGTCAAGTTGACGTGAAGATGAATCAAGTGGGTCTACCGCAGGGTAGATACCAAGTGAAGCGATATCACGAGAAAGTACTACTGTTGCATCTAAATGAGCAAACGTTGTTGCTGGAGATGGGTCAGTTAAGTCATCCGCAGGTACGTATACCGCTTGGATTGAAGTGATTGAACCCGTCTTAGTAGATGCGATACGCTCTTGAAGTACACCCATTTCTTCAGCAAGAGTTGGTTGGTAACCTACTGCTGAAGGCATACGACCTAGAAGTGCTGATACCTCTGTACCCGCTAGAGTATAACGGTAGATGTTATCAACGAAGAAAAGTACGTCACGACCTTCGTCACGGAACTTCTCAGCCATAGTAAGACCTGTTAACGCTACGCGTAAACGGTTACCCGGTGGCTCATTCATTTGACCGTATACTAGAGATACTTTGTCTAGTACGTTTGAGTCGTTCATCTCATGGTAGAAGTCATTACCCTCACGAGTACGCTCACCAACACCTGCGAATACTGAGTAACCGCTGTGCTCGATTGCGATGTTACGGATAAGTTCCATCATGTTTACGGTTTTACCAACACCGGCACCACCGAATAGACCAACTTTACCACCTTTAGCGAATGGACATACAAGGTCGATTACCTTGATACCAGTCTCTAAAAGTTCTACTGAACTTGATTGTTCTTCATAAGAAGGTGCTGCACGGTGAATAGACATACGCTCTTCTTCACCAATTGGACCAGCTTCATCAATAGGGTTACCTAATACGTCCATGATACGACCTAGTGTCTTCGTACCTACTGGAACGTGGATTGGCTGACCTGTACCTTCTACTGCAGTACCACGACGTAAACCGTCAGTAGTACCAAGTGCGATACCACGTACCACACCGCCACCTAGCTGTTGTTGAACTTCTAAAGTTAAACCAGCTAAGTCGCCATCTGTTACTTTTAGTGCGTCATATACGGCTGGCACGTTGTCTTGTGGAAATTCGATATCCACAACGGCGCCGATAATTTGGACGACCTTACCTAAACTCATGTCTATTCCTCTCATTAAACTTTGCCGAAGCGTTAAACTGCTGCCGAACCGCCAACAATCTCACTAATTTCTTGTGTGATTGCAGCTTGACGAGCCTTGTTATAAACAAGCTGTAACTCATCCATAAGGTCGCCAGCGTTATCAGTTGCAGCTTTCATTGCAACCATACGGGCAGCCTGTTCAGAGGCAGCGTTCTCAACTACACCTTGGTATACTTGAGACTCAATAAAGCGTACTAACAGAGCTTCTAAAATCGCTTCTGGGTTTGGCTCATATAAGTAATCCCAAGAATGTTGAGATACTTCTTCTTCAGCTTTTGGCAAAGGGAGTAACTGATCGATTGTTGGCTCTTGCTTCATAGTATTAACGAACTTGTTGAATACTACGTATAAGCGGTCAATTTTACCTTCAGAGTATGCATCTAGCATTGTCTTTACAGGACCAATAACGTCTTGTAGTGAAGGTGTATCTCCTAAGTTCGCTTTTTTAGCGACTAACTTACCGCCAAAACGTTGGAAAAAGCCAGCTGCTTTGCTACCTAAAGTAGTAAATTCAGCTTCAACGCCTTTTTCTTTCCACGCTTTAACATCTAGGGCAACTTTTTTGAACTCGTTTGAGTTCAAGCCACCACATAGACCACGGTCAGTAGAGATAACAATATAACCAACTCGTTTTACTTCACGCTCTTCTAAGAAAGGGTGAGTAAAATCAAGATTTGCTTGAGCAACACGACCAATCACTTGGCGTAAGTTTTCAGCGTATGGACGGCTTGACGCCACACGTTCCTGCGCTTTTTTCATTTTAGACGCAGCAACCATTTCCATTGCGCTGGTGATCTTTTGAGTATTCTTGATACTCCCGATCTTGCTTTTAATCTCTTTTCCGCTGGCCATGACTCTCTCTCCGAATCAGGTGGGCTTTAGTTGCCTAAAGCTCACCATTCATAACTAAATTACCAAGTTTGCGTCGACTTGAACTTCTCTAGAAGTTCTTTAAGTTGAGCTTCAATCTCAGTGTTGTAGTTACCAGTTTCATTGATTTGAGCCATTAGCTCTGCGTATGTGCTGTTTGCGTAAGAAATTAGGCCAGCTTCGAAATCCATGATTTTCGCGATTTCGATGTCTTTTAGGTAGCCTTTTTCAGCAGCAAATAGCGACAGAGACATTTCAGCAACAGACATTGGTGCGTACTGTTTCTGCTTCATTAGCTCTGTTACGCGCTCACCATGCTCTAATTGAGCACGTGTTGCATCGTCAAGGTCAGACGCGAACTGCGAGAACGCAGCTAATTCACGGTACTGAGCTAACGCTAGACGGATACCACCACCTAGTTTCTTAACGATTTTAGTTTGCGCTGCACCACCAACACGAGATACCGAGATACCAGCGTTAACAGCTGGACGGATACCTGAGTTGAATAAGTCAGTTTCTAAGAAGATCTGACCATCGGTGATAGAGATAACGTTTGTCGGTACGAACGCAGAAACGTCGCCGCCTTGAGTTTCAATGATTGGCAATGCCGTCAATGAACCTGTTTTACCTTTCACTTCACCATTAGTGAACTTCTCAACGTAATCAGCGTTTACACGTGATGCACGCTCTAGAAGACGTGAGTGAAGGTAGAATACGTCACCTGGGTATGCTTCACGGCCTGGTGGACGCTTAAGTAGTAATGAGATTTGACGGTAAGCAACAGCTTGCTTAGATAAATCATCATATACGATTAGCGCGTCTTCACCACGGTCACGGAAGTATTCACCCATAGTACAACCAGAGAATGGTGCTAGGTACTGAAGTGCCGCAGATTCAGAAGCAGATGCAACAACAACAATCGTGTTTTCTAATGCACCGTGCTCTTCTAATTTACGTACTACGTTAGCGATAGTAGATGCTTTTTGACCAACTGCAACGTACACACACTTAACGCCTGTACCTTTTTGGTTGATGATAGCATCAATTGCTAATGCAGTTTTACCAGTTTGGCGGTCACCGATCACAAGCTCACGTTGACCACGACCTACTGGGATCATCGCATCGATAGATTTATAACCAGTTTGTACTGGCTCATCTACTGATTGACGTTCGATAACGCCTGGTGCGATTTTCTCAACAGGTTCAAAACCGTCGTTATCTAAAGCGCCTTTACCGTCGATAGGTGCACCTAGTGTGTTAACAACACGACCAAGTAGACCACGACCAACAGGAACCTCTAGGATACGACCAGTTGATTTAACTTTTACGCCTTCTTTAAGGTCAGCGTAAGGACCCATTACTACAGCACCTACTGAGTCACGCTCAAGGTTTAGTGCGATAGCATAACGGTTGCCAGGAAGCTCGATCATCTCACCTTGCATACAGTCAGCAAGACCGTGGATGCGGATGATACCGTCAGTAACAGATACGATAGTACCTTCGTTACGAGCTTCACTTACAACTTCGAACTGCTCAATACGTTGTTTGATCAGATCTGAAATTTCAGTGGAATTAAGTTGCATGCTCTTTTTCCCAATTACGATTGTAGTGATGTAGCTAAGCGGGCTAATTTGCCACGTACTGAGCCGTCGATTACAGTGTCACCCGCCTTAATGATAAGACCGCCAACAACTGTAGTATCTTCACTACAATTCAGCTTAACTTTGCGTGCGAAACGTTTTTCAAGTGCCGCTACCAATGTTGCTTGCTGCTCAGCAGCAAGCGGTGTTGCAGAAATCACGTCAACGTCGATTTCTTTGTCGTAGTCCGCTTTAAATTCAGCGAATAACTCAGCAACAGCAGGCAGTGCAACTAAACGTCCATTTTCAGCCATCACCTTGATTAGGTTCTGACCTTGTTCGTTGAGCTGCTCTGCACAGATCTTGATAAACAGATCTGCTTGTTCAGTAGCAGTAGGCAATCCAGCTAGCGCGGCAGCGGCTTGCTCGTTGCTGGCAACGTGGCCAGCAAAGAACAGCATGTCGTTCCAACTTTCAACAGTGCCTTTTTCAACGGCAAGTTCAAAAGCCGCTTTAGCGTATGGGCGAGCGATAGTAGCCAATTCAGACATGCTCATACCCTCCTAATTACAGCTCAGCGACAAGTTTTTCAACGATGTCACTGTGTGCGGCTTGATTGATTTCGCGCTCTAAAATCTTCTCAGCACCAACCACTGCCAGCGTCGCTACTTGTTTACGTAGTTCTTCTGTTACACGGTTACGCTCTGCTTCGATTTCAGAGTGCCCTTGAGCAATAATTTTTTCACGCTCTTGTTGACCACGAACAGTTTCTTCGTCAACGATTAGCGTGGCACGCTTTTTAGCTTGTTCAATGATATCAGCCGCTTGAGCTTTTGCCTCTTTAAGCTGCTCAGCAGCTTTCTTTTGCGCAAGTTCTAAGTCTTTTTCGGCTCTATCAGAGGCAGCTAAACCATCTTCGATTTTCTTCTGGCGAGCTTCAATTGCACCATTTAGTGGTGGCCATACGTATTTCATACAGAAAAGTACGAAAACCGTAAATGCAATTAATTCACCGATAAGAGTGGCTGTTAAGTTCACGACCGCTCCTCCTTAAAATAGTAAGCTGTTCAAAAAATAATATTAAAGTACGAACAACAATACCATTGCGATACCAACACCGATCATAGCTACGGCATCGATTAGACCAGCAAGGATGAACATCTTAACTTGTAATGAAGGTGCAAGTTCAGGTTGACGAGCACAAGCTTCTAGGAATTTACCACCCATGTTACCGAAGCCGATAGCAGTACCGATTGCACCGAAGCCGATAAGTAGAGCAACAGCGATGTACTTAAGACCAATCATTAGTTCCATTTTTTTCTCCAAAGTTTCAATTGTAAATTAAAGTTAAAATTTAAAAGTGTAAAAAATTAGTGATTATCTGAGCTTGCCATGCTTAGGTAAACGATTGTAAGCATCATGAATACGAATGCTTGCAGTACGATTACTAAGATGTGGAATACAGCCCAAATAAAGTGCAACGGTAGTTGCATTAAACCAACTGCGCCGATCAAGATGAAAATCAACTCACCAGCATATAAGTTACCGAATAAACGCAGTGCTAACGAGAACGGCTTAGCAACTAAAGCGATTGTTTCTAGTAATAAGTTACATGGGATTAAGAACACCATCGCTAGCTTGTTATTAGAGCTAAACGGGTGAAGCGTTAATTCAGCTAAGAATCCGCCAATCCCTTTGATTTTGATTGCGTAACCGATCATCAGAATGAATACACCAATAGCAAGTGCAGCAGTCATGTTGATGTCTGTGGTAGGTACAATCTTCATGTAAACGTCGTGAGAATCCATACCAAATGCTTGCTCGCCAACGAAGCCAGCGAATGCAGGTAGGAAATCAACCGGAATCAAGTCCATTAAGTTCATTAAGAACACCCAAACGAAAATCGTTAGAGCTAATGGAGCGATTAATGCGCTTTTACCGTGGTATGTGTCACGTACGTTGTCGCCAACGAACTCAACGATCATTTCAATGAAACACTGAAATTTACCAGGTACACCGGTATTTGCTTTCTTAGCGGCACTACGGAAGATCCATAAAAATACAAGACCTAGACCGATTGACCATGCGAGGGTATCTATATTCCATGTCCAGAAACCACTGTCTGCACACGCTTTGTTGAAGGCAAGACCAGCGTCGGTCGAGCACATCTTAGCGTTAGTTAAGTGGTGCTGAATATGGCTTGATAGAGTTACTTCTTCTGCAGCCATGTTATATCCCAAAAGTTAATGATTAAAAAAAACGGGCGCAAACAATCCGCTAAATAACACCAATACATAAACACAGAAAAACGGTAATAAAACGACCGTGTAAGACTTCAGTATCAGTGCAAACAAAACGATTGTTAGCATAAATTTTAATCCGTTGCCGCGCTTTAGCGAGGCATACACTTGATTTACTCGACTTGCACCCATATAACGGAATGCATAGACAGCAAATACAAAATTAGGGAGTAGTGCAACAGCTCCGCCAGCAAGCGCTGACTGGCCGGCATTGACTCCCCAACCTATAAAAACAATTACTGCAGCGATTAATGCTACGATACCCTGAAGACAAATTAATTTAAATGCGGCAAGCCTATACGGCCTTGCTAACCTATTAGTCACGTTTTGTTAACCTTTAGAACGTTAAATTGTCAGGGTATGAAAACTGGCGAAATTATACTGATTCCTACCAGTTTTGCAACTTGAGTCGACCCTTTGTAGTGCAAAAACACCACAAATGTCTCTTTTTGGACATGTTATTAATTAATGACGGGAATAGTCTTAATTTATACGGCTTAAAATGCCATCCAACTCATCAAGAGTTGTATAAGAGATAACCAGTTTGCCTTTGCCTTTTTTATTGTAGTTTATTTCTACTTTGGCGCCTAAATTTTCAGCAAGTTTTTGTTCTAACTGTTTGACATCCGGATCTTTTTCTTGCACTTCTTTTTTCGGAGCTGGTTCTAAAATAGAGCGAACTAATTTCTCAGTTTCACGAACAGTCAACGCTTTAGCAACCGCTAATCTAGCAGCATCTGACTGCGCTTCGCCTTCAAGTGCCAATAAACAACGTGCATGACCCATTTCGATGTCGCCATGTTCTAACAAGATTTTAACATCTTCGTTAAGGTTATTTAGACGTAGTAAATTAGTCACAGTCGTACGCGATTTACCAACTGCTTCGGCGACTTGTTGATGAGTGAGTTCAAATTCGTTAAGTAAACGATTCAATGCAATCGCTTCTTCCATCGCGTTTAGGTCTTCACGTTGGATATTTTCAATCAATGCGATCGCAACGGCTGCTTCATCTGGTACATCTTTGATGATACATGGAACAGCATCTAATTTTGCAAGTTGAGCAGCACGCCAACGACGTTCACCAGCAATAATTTCATATTTGTCTGCACCAATTTGGCGCACAACAATTGGCTGAATGATGCCTTGAGCACGAATTGAGCTGGCTAACTCTTCTAGCGCTTCTTCAGACATGTCTTTACGCGGTTGATATTTACCCGATTGTAAAAACTCAATCGCTAATTTTTGCAGCTCACCTTTGCTTTGCTCTGCAACTACTTCAGAGACTTGCTCTGGTGTTGCTGTCGCTTGTTGCTGATCATTTGCACTTGGGGCAGGTTTTGATGAACTTAATAAAGCGTCGAGTCCTCGGCCTAAACCGCGTTTTTTAGCAGACATGTTATTTTTTTACCTCGAAGTTAGGCTACTGCTGAAGATGTTTTCTCTTTTCTACGTAACATTTCGCCGGCTAGGGCTAAGTAAGCTTTAGCACCACTTGATGCACGGTCATAATACATGGCAGGGGCACCAAAACTCGGCGCTTCTGCTAAACGGACATTACGTGGGATAACGGTACGATATACTTTATCGCCAAAATGTTGTTTGAGTTGTTCTGATACATCATTTGCAAGGCGATTGCGCGGATCATACATGGTGCGCAAAATCCCTTCAATTGTTAACGCTGGATTTACTAGCTTAGATAGCTGCGTAATGGTATCCATTAATGCCGTTAAACCTTCAAGGGCATAATACTCACATTGCATCGGAACTAAAATCGAATCTGCGGCAGCCATGGCATTAACAGTAAGCATGTTAAGTGAAGGCGGGCAGTCGATAAAAATGAAATCGTATTGGTCTTGAATTTGTTCAAGCGCATTACGTAAACGCACTTCACGAGCAAACAATTCCATTAGTTTAACTTCAGCGGCAGTCACATCGCCATTAGCAGCAATTAAGTGATACTCACCTGAGGTTTCTTTATTGATCACTTCATCGATTGGTGTTTCTTCAATCAATAAATCGTAAATAGTCGCAACATCACCGTATTTATCGACACCACTACCCATGGTAGCGTTTCCTTGCGGATCAAGATCGATTAATAACACTTTACGCTTCGTCGCGGCCATCGATGCCGCGAGGTTCACAGCGGTGGTCGTTTTACCAACACCACCTTTTTGGTTTGCTAATGCGATGACTTTTGCCACAGTGCTCTGATCCCTAGTCTTTAGATAGAATGATTAGATGTCTTTGCGCATCTAACTCAGGTACTTCCAAGCTGATTTTTTCATCAAACTTAATACCTTTAGGTAATGATTCTAGTTCTTCGCTCGGAAATACGCCTTTTAAGGCGATAAATTTACCTGAATGATCAATCAAGTGCGCACACCAGTCAACCATATCTTGTAAAGAGGCGAATGCACGACTTAATACACCATCTAATTTAACACTTGGTTGATATTCTTCAACTCTAGACTGCACTGGGGTTACATTTTCAAGACCAAGTGCATGTTTTACCTGCATCAAAAAACGCACGCGTTTACCTAAACTATCTAACAATACAAATTGTGTATCAGGTAAAGCGATGGCTAATACGATACCCGGTAAACCAGGACCCGTACCTACATCAATGTAATGTTTGCCTTTAAGGTGTGGTGCAACAACTAAGCTATCCATAATATGTTTAACCATCATTTCTTCAGGTAAACGAACAGAGGTTAAGTTATACGCTTTGTTCCACTTGTCTAATAATTCAACATATTGCACAAGTTGTTGTTGCTGTTTTTCTGTTAGCGCAATATCAGTTTGCGCTAACAGCGAAGTTAATTGTTGTTGTAACACTGTATTCCTCACCAACTACGCAGTCTTGCGCAGTAAGCCTTGCTTTTTCAGATAGACTAATAATAGCGAAATAGCAGCAGGGGTGATACCTGAAATACGTGACGCTTGGCCAATTGTATCTGGACGACTATCAGTAAGCTTTGCAATAACCTCATTTGATAAACCAGAAACAGTTGAATAATCAAAGTCTTTTGGTAATACAGTTTGTTCATGACGTAGCTGCTTATTGATCTCATCTTGCTGACGAGCTATATAGCCTGCGTACTTAGTATGGATCTCAACTTGCTCAAGTGCAGCCTGGTTATCAAACTCAGAACCTAAACCATCGATTGCCATTAAGTCGTTATAACGAATTTCAGGACGACGGATCAGATCTTCAAGGCTCGCTTCACGAGTCAGTGGTGTTTTTAATAACGCATTTACTTGATCAACAGCAACGTGATCTTTGTGGATCCATGTTTCTTTTAAACGTTGCGTTTCTTTTTCGATGATTTCCATTTTTTCGTTAAATGCAGCCCAACGAGCATCGTCAACTAAGCCAAGTTCACGGCCTTTAGCTGTTAAACGGATGTCGGCATTATCTTCACGAAGTAATAAACGGTATTCAGCACGGCTAGTAAACATACGGTATGGTTCTTTAGTACCTAATGTTGCTAAATCGTCAATGAGTACACCTGTGTATGCTTCATCACGACGAGGTGTCCAAGACTCTTTGCCTTGTACTTGTAATGCGGCGTTCATACCCGCAATTAAACCTTGTGCGCCTGCTTCTTCGTAACCGGTTGTACCATTGATTTGGCCTGCGAAGAATAAACCATTAATAAACTTAGTTTCTAATGATTGCTTTAAATCGCGCGGATCAAAGAAGTCATACTCAATCGCATAACCAGGACGACAAATGTGTGCATTTTCAAAACCAGTGATTGATTGCACAATTTCAAGCTGTACATCAAACGGTAAACTCGTAGAAATACCATTTGGATATAATTCGTATGATGTTAAACCTTCAGGCTCAACAAAGATTTGATGTTTGTCTTTATCTGCAAAACGTACGATCTTATCTTCGATTGAAGGGCAGTAACGTGGACCAATACCTTCAATTACACCTGAATACATAGGTGAGCGATGTAAGTTATTGCGGATCACATCATGTGTTTTTTCATTTGTATAAGTGATGTAACACGGGATCTGCTGTGGGTGATCCGATTGTTTACCCATAAATGAGAATACAGGCGTAGGGGTATCACCAGGCTGTTCTTGCATCTTGCTAAAATCAACAGTTCGCGCATCAATACGAGGAGGCGTGCCTGTTTTTAAGCGATCAACACGGAAAGGTAATTCACGTAAACGCTCTGCAAGTGCAATTGAAGGTGGATCACCGGCACGACCACCTTTGAAGTTCTCTAAACCAATATGGATCTGACCACCTAAGAAAGTACCTACGGTAAGAACCACAGAAGGCGCACTAAAACGAAGACCCATTTGCGTTACAACACCGATTACTCGATCACCTTCAACGATTAGATCGTCACATGATTGTTGGAAGATCTTTAAGTTTTCTTGATGTTGTAAAGTATGTTGAATAGCAGCTTTATACAAAGCACGGTCAGCTTGTGCACGTGTAGCACGTACTGCAGGGCCTTTAGATGAGTTTAAAGTACGAAATTGAATACCGCCTTTATCAATAGCCTGAGCCATTGCACCACCAAGTGCATCGATCTCTTTAACTAAATGGCCTTTACCAATACCGCCAATTGCCGGATTACAAGACATTTGACCAAGGGTATCCATATTATGAGTTAGCAATAGGGTATTCATGCCCATGCGAGCAGATGCTAATGCAGCTTCAGTACCTGCATGTCCACCACCTACAACAATAACATCAAAACGTTCGTGAAAAATCATTTATGGGATCCTACTTAATCGACCAGCAAAACTTTGTAAAGGGAGCGTATTCTACCTAGAAATTTAGAGAAGATAAATGATTAAACAGTACTCAAGATCTAAGTGGGTGATCTCTAATAATATAAAGGATCTTTTAAAGAGATCTTTTATTACTCTTACTACTAGTAACAGCTAGATCTGTTGATAATGTTCGCTTTACCATTTAAAACATGATCTTAACGCAGATCTAAAGGTGTTAATATGATCGGATCTTCCCGCGTAAAAGCTTTGATCAAAAGAGCTATTTATACACAGGGCAATATCGATTGGATCTTATCCAAGGGATAAACTAGGTTAAAATCGCAGTTAGATCAGTGTTTATCCACAATCCGATCTAAATTATCAGTAAATTGTGGGTAACTTTTATAACAACGATCAATACCGATCGGCTTAATTGAGCCCTGCTGATTCGATCCAGCTTGGTAGCCAGGCTAATGCCGTGTCTTCTGGCAATGCTTCATCAAGAATATTTAGCTCTAAGCGTTCTGCCACGCGGTTTGCGCCTTTATTAGCTAATAACTCATCTAGATTACGGCCTGCATAATTATAGGTGTCGTAACTAGTGTCACCTAATCCGATCACACTGTAGTTTAATCCTTTAAGATCAGCCTGTTGGTTAATAGACTCAACAAACGGCAGTAGGTTCTCTGGGTAGTCTCCAGCGCCGTATGTAGAAGTACATAACAACCAAATAGTATCTTGCTGATCAATATCATCAAATACAGGCTGTTCATGAAGCTGTACTTGGATCCCTTGTTGTTCAAGGGCTTCTGCTAGTTGCTCTGCCACGTATTCTGCAGATCCCATTTGGCTGCCAACGATGATATTTACTGATTGCATGTGATTGATCATGTATAGAAATAAGTGGCCACATGATAACTAAGTTAGGGTGTGAGTAAAGCGTTGAATTACGATCTGAATAAGTTTTTCTGCTTAAAATGACAGCTTTAATTCAATGTTTTTTATAATTTACTGTTTTTAATGGTTTTTTATTTTTATTCATAAATCAAACCCTTTGATCAAGCTGTTAATAAATTTGGGGAAAGTTCTGATCAAGCTAAATATTGGAAACTGTATAACTTTGCTAAGTTGTTGATCTTTAATTATGTGTAAGCGCTTAAATTTTCAGATCTGATAAAAATAGTGAGTATGATCGTTTTGTGGATAGATCGCTTGTTGATAACGATCGGTTTGCATTTTGCGATCAATAAAACAGATCGAAAAAAACTTAAATAAGCGCTAATAAAGGCTGTTTTTAAGAGAATTAGTTATCAAAAAGGGCTGTTGTATGAAAATAAATTCAAATTTTCGCGTTTTTTTATGATCAAATCAGCCTTTAGATCTAAAAAAGCCCCAAATGTGGATAACATTTTTAGCTAAATTCGATCTTAAAAGCTGTTTTGATCTGATTTTTTAGCTCGCTAAGTTAGTTTTCGATCTGAGTTAAACTGGTTTTTATCGTATTACCGACTAGATCATAGAGCGAATTACCCAATGAAAACCGTTTTGCACCACCAGCGAAAGCGGCTTTTGCTGAGTTAAAATTGCTCATTGCCATCACATTTAATGGCATATCTATTGTGTTAGCTAAGCCGGTTATGTGCTCTATGTTCGTTAAGCCGGGCACAAACAGACCGTCAGCACCTGCATCTTGATACGCTTTTGCTCGCTTTAATGTTGCTTGAAAAGGGGAGTCACTAACAAAGTAGGTATCGGTTCTGGCGTTTATAAATAAACCACCGAAGCCATTTTCGTTAAGAACTTTCTTTATTTCACTAATAATAGTGCATTGCTGCTCGGTAGATCTCAGCGCGTTAGTGTCTTTATCTGAGTCCTCTATGTTGATGCCTACAACTCCTAATCTTGCTAACGCTAAAATGTTTTCGCTAATTTGCAGCGGATCGTTACTGTAGCCTGATTCTATATCGACAGAGAGTGGAATATGAAGGTGTTCGGTTAAGCTTTTAACCAGCGCTAACTGAGTTTGAAAAGAGATGTTTTCACCATCAGCTAAACCTAAACTTGCCGCAATTCCCCAGCTGGTTGTTGCTACGGCTTTAGCTCCCGCAGCTTGGATGAATTGTGCTGAACTAAGATCCCATGCATTAGCGAGTACAAAGCCCCCATGCAGGTGGTGTAATTGGTGAAAAAGTTGATATTTGTCCATGATGTCCTCCGTTTAATGACATCGCTAGACTAATTGATATGAGGTTAATTACTGGCTGGTTTCGGCCCTGAACTGATAATTGATTACTGGACTAAAAATAAAAAAGAGTCTTGCGACTCTTTTTATAATATTGATGACCGGAATTTATTTACCGATACAGAACGAACTAAAGATTTTCCCAAGCAAGTCATCAGAGGTAAATTCACCCGTTATCTCATTTAAGAACTGTTGAGTTAGGCGTAATTCTTCAGCCAAGATTTCACCAGCAACATGCATCTCTAATTGCTCTTTGCCTGTGTTTAAATGATAGGCAGCATGATCAAGTGCATCTAAGTGACGACGGCGTGCCATAAATCCACCTTCTGTGGCGCCTTGGAAACCTATACATGCCTTTAAGTGAGTACGAACTAACTCTATACCCTCTGCATTTTTAGCACTCAAACGGATCACCGGATATTGATCATGTTCATCCATACCGACATTTTCACCGGAAATATCGGCTTTATTTCGGATCACAGTAACACCCATACCCTCTGGTAACTTGGCCATAAACTCTGGCCAAATATCATGAGGGTCAGTGGCTGATGTATCAGTGCCGTCTAACATAAATAGTACGCGATCGGCTTGGTTAATTTCATCCCATGCGCGCTCGATACCAATTTGCTCTACTTTATCTGGGCTTTCACGCAGGCCTGCGGTATCAATAATATGTAGTGGCATACCATCAATGTGGATATGTTCGCGTAATACGTCACGTGTTGTACCTGCTATTTCGGTAACGATGGCTGCATCACGGCCAGCTAACGCATTAAGTAGGCTTGATTTACCAGCGTTAGGGCGACCCGCAATAACAACACGCATACCTTCACGCATGATGCTACCTTGTTTAGCTTGCTGAGTTACATTCTCTAACTGATCAATAATGGCATTGAGATCTGTTGATACTTTACCGTCTGATAAAAAGTCGATTTCTTCATCAGGAAAATCAATTGCGGCTTCAACATACATACGTAGGTGAATGACTTTCTCCACCAGCGTTTCAATATGTTTAGAGAATTCACCTTGCAGTGATTGGAGGGCGCTTTTTGCTGCCTGTTCACTGGTTGCATTAATTAAATCGGCAATTGCCTCTGCTTGAGTTAAATCAAGCTTATCATTCATAAATGCGCGCTCAGAGAACTCACCTGGTTTTGCTAAACGTACACCGTCAATTTGGCTAATTTCTTTTAATAGCATATCTAATACGACAGGGCCGCCGTGACCTTGTAGTTCTAGTACGTCTTCGCCGGTAAATGAATTTGGCCCTTGGAAGTAAATAGCAATACCTTGGTCAAGCTGTTCACCGCTCAAGCTTTTAAATGGTACATAGTCTGCGTAACGCGTTTTAGGACAACGGCCAATAATCTGTTCTGCCACTGTTTTAGCTAAGCTACCAGAGACGCGAATAATACCAACCCCACCACGTCCTGGTGCGGTCGCTTGTGCTGCAATTGTGTCTTGATTAATCATGCGATGAAATAATGCCAATAAAAGAATGAATGCTGGCTCTATTGTAACCTATGGCTTAATTTCATGCGAATAGCTGTTTGAGTAATGAGGTAGCAAAAGTCTGATGTAAGTAATACTTTATTTAGCTTTAATTAATAATAAACACTCATTGAAAATGATAACTATATTCATTAACATGTTGCGCATTCTAAATCTTATCGTTTTTTATTATGCGTCTTTCTGCTGTTTTTATTGCACTTGCTGCTGGTTTTTCGGGCGTTGCCCATGCTCAAACTGAAGTGACTACTTCGGATCAAAGTGATTCAAAAGAACTCGAAAAAATAGAAGTTGTTGGCCGTGCGTTTTCTTTATATCGCCCAACCGAGTCAAGTTTTGCTACTCGTACCAATACACCTTTAGAGAAAATTCCCCAGTCAATTCAAATTTTGCCGCAGGAGCTGATTAGTGATCAGGCTGCTCGCCAAATTACCGACCTTTATAGCAATATAGCTGGTGTTAATGCCTTTAGTTATTCAGGCGTGACATTCCGTGGTTTCCGCCAAGATGAGATTTTATATGATGGTGTAAAGGGCGACCCTTTCAATGGCTTTGCTGTACCGCAATTATTTAATATTGAACAAGTTGCGGTGTTAAAAGGGCCTGCTGGCGCTATATACGGTAGTGGTAATCCGGGTGGTATTATTAACTATGTAACTAAGAAGCCTAAATTCACCAGTGAACACAGTATTGAAGTTGAAGTAGGTAATGATGACTTCTTCAGTGGTGCATTAGAAAGCACTGGAACATTGAGTGAATCACTTGATAATCATGCTTACCGTGTTGGTCTTTACCGTGATACTGAAAAGCCATTCCGTGCTAATACTAGCAGCGATAATACCATTGTTGATCTTGGTTATACGTGGCTTATAAACAGTGCAACCGAATTAACCACTCAGTATACCTATATAGAGCAAGAGTTGGGTGGGGCACGTTTACGTGGTGTACCTGCTGATGATAACGGTAATTTTTTAACTGATATTAGCTGGAATCATAACGAGGCGACAGACTTTCAAAATGTTGAAGCCCATGTCTATCAGGCAACTTTAAAACATGAGTTTAATGATGTTTGGCGCACAGATGTCACAGCACGTTATTTTGATAACAAAGAAGTGCAAAACTACCATGAACCAAGAGGTCTGGTAGATACTGACGGTGATGGAATTGTTGATTGGAGCCATCGTGAGTTTCGTGATCAAGTTCGTGAGAACGAAGGCTTTAGCTTAACAGCTAATGCGATTGCGGAGTTTGCATTTGCTAATATGCAGCATCAAGTGCTGTTTGGTAGTGATTGGTATGAACATGATTTTGAAAGCGTCTACCGTACAGCTACGCAACAAAGTAAAGGTGGCCCAGTACCAGGACTTGATCTTAACAACCCTGAGTATGGTTTAACCTCTGCTGATGATTATGATCTTGATAGTATTACACCTAGGCTTGGCAAAACGAATAGCACCCGCTTTGGTGCTTACTTACAAGATCAACTAGATATCACCGCTAATTGGAGTGTGACAGCTGGCTTAAGGTATGATCGTTTTGAAGACAAAGATCTGTTAAATCAAACCGAGTTTTCTGATAGCGACTTAACCTACCGTATTGGTACCAGCTATAACATTAACGATATGTTCTTCCCTTATGCGCTGCATGGCACAGGCTTTGTGCCGCAAAGTGCGAGTAATCAAGAAACAGCAAAGGGCGGTCCGTTCTCGCCGGAGACTAGCCGTATTAACGAGTTAGGCTTAAGAACCAAACTATTAGCAGACACGCTTGCTGTTAATATGGCTGTGTACGATATTGTCCGCGAAAACATCCTACAACCTAGCTTATTAGGTGATGTTGCAGGTGACGGCGTTGATGATTTAGTTGCCGTTGGTGAAGTACAAAGTAAGGGTTTTGAACTTGAGGTAGTTGGCGATATTACTGATAGCTGGGTAGTGACTGCAAGCTATGCTTATAATGATACCCGTATTACTGAAGCAAACGACAGTATTACCAATCAAATTCCTGATAGTGATAAATTTGCTAACGCGCCGCAAAATACTCTAGGTATATGGACACGCTATGAGCTACCTAGCTTATCGTCATCTATTTCTGCAGGCTTAGATTATGTTGATGAACAGCTTAGTTTAGGCGGTCAACGTGTTAAACCTTACACTGTTTACAACATGGCGTGGCAAACAACCGTTGATAACTGGCAATGGCAGCTATCAGTTAAGAACCTATTTGATAAAGAATACGCAAGCAGTGGCTTTATCGAACGAACAGGGCACTTTCCTGGTGAACCACGTCGTGTTTATTTAAGTGCTAAATACAGCTTTTAATGGTGGCGTGTGAACGCTAAAAGTTGGTTTAACTTACATTCTTGGGCAGGACTCTTTGTTGGAGTCCTGCTTTTTGTTACCTGCGTATCGGGAACACTCGCTACGTTAAGTCATGAACTCGAGTACTTAACAGACGCTAAGTACCGTGCATTAACTTCTTCTGCCTCTACTAACTACCTAGCTATCGAAAACACCCTTAATCAGCATTATCCGCAAGCTCAATTACTTTATATCCAACGTCATAAGCAAGATTACCTTGCCATTGAAGCGGCTCTTAAAGTCGGTGATTCATTTCGCTTTGTATATTTAGATGCTGCAACGGGTCGCTTACTCGGTGAAGGAGAGTGGGCGCGGATATCGCGGTTTTTACGTAACTGGCATATGAACTTATCGATGGGCTGGACGGGTAAATTAATCGTCACCAGTTTGAGTATTTTACTCGTTATTTTATTGGTTTCGAGTTTTTATGTGTATCGGCGCTGGTGGCAAGGCTTTATGAAAAAGCCTGCTGCGCTTAGTCTTGATAAACGTAGTAGTTGGTCTGATTGGCATAAGCTGTTAGGGCTTTGGAGTTTATGGTTTATTGCTGTGATGGCCATCACAGGGATTTGGTATCTGGTAGAACATGGGCTGCAAACCGCGAAGGTACCTCACTATGTCTCTAGTCCACCAGCTGTGAGTGAGTTTAAGAAACAAAGCCCTCGCAAGGGTTTATCGCCAATTAGTTTAGCTACAGCTTATGAAGCCGCTAAACAGGCATTTCCTAGCCTTGATATTCGCTATATTCGTTATCCTAATAAAGCGGATCAGCCTATAGAAGTGCGTGGTTATAACGATGATATTTTACTGCGCCTGCGTGCTAACCGGGTTTATTTAAAACCAAGCTCCGGTGAAGTTCTTGGCATACAAAAAGGGGAAGAACTAAACCTGCTTCCACGCATTAAAGACACCGCTGATCCGCTGCACTTTGGTAACTTTGCAGGCATTGGTACCAAGCTTATTTGGGGGCTATTTGGTGCATTGATGAGCTTTGTAAGCGCTGCTGGCATCTATATGAGTTGGCTTAGGGTTAAGCGTAAATCAACGGCTGTAAAGTGGCTTGGTTTATCTGGGGTGGTTGCAATCGGCTTGGTGGTTGCTTCGTTACTAACAACGAGTTTGAGCTTTACTGAACGCAGTGTGCCTAATCAAGTTTATTCTCCTATTCTCGGTTAGCTTTTTTCAGGCATTAAAAAAGGCGCAGTTAGCGCCTTTTTTAATGGGTTAAGAGTTTAGCCTCTTACCTTAATACCTTTTTTCTCCATACCGCGGTAGATGATTAGCATCTGAGCGATTGAGATAAGGTTCGATACTAACCAGTAAAGTACTAGGCCAGATGGGAACCATAAGAAGAAAATAGAGAATACTACTGGCATAAAGGTCATCATTTTTTGCTGCATAGGGTCAGTAACCGTCATAGGTTGCAGCTTTTGAGTGATGAACATACTTAAACCAAATAAAACCGGTAATACGTAGTATGGGTCCATTGCTGATAAATCATTTAACCATAAAACGAATTCAGCATGACGTAGCTCAGTTGATTCTAAGAATACGTAGAATAACGCTAAGAAGATTGGCATTTGTAGTAACAGCGGGAAACAGCCACCCATAGGGTTCACTTTTTCTTTGCGGTACATTTCCATCATAGCTTGACCGAATTTTTGACGGTCATCACCATACTTCTCTTTTAGTGCAGCCATTTTAGGTTGTAAGGCACGCATCTTCGCCATTGACGTGTATTGTGCTTTAGTAAGCGGGTACATTGCCGTTTTAACGATAACCGTGATTGCAATGATAGCTAGACCCCAGTTACCTAGGATGCTGTGTAACCACTTAAGTAGTACGAATAATGGTTGTGAAATAAACCATAACCAACCGTAGTCTACAGTTAGGTCTAAGTCTGGGTGAATTGCTTCTAGTACGTCAGACTCTTTCGGGCCCATGTAATAAGTTGAGCTAAGTGTTGCTTGCGTACCAGCTTGTACGTTAACTGCTTCACCTTTAGTACCAATAATTGCCGCATTACCAGCAACTAATTTGCTGTAAAGGGTATTTTGTTGGTCTTGCTGAGGTACCCATGCACTTACAAAGTAGTGTTGGATAAATGCAATGTAGCCGCCAGCTGTAGTGATGTTAAGGTTTTTATCAGCCATGTCTGAGAAGCTGTACTTTTCGTATGGCTCTTCTTCAGTACCAAATGCTGCACCTAAGTAGTTTTGATCTACTAAGCTACCTTTTTCTTGTACTGTGCGTTTTACTTGCGTGTATAACTGAACTTGAATTGGATCAGCTGTTACGTTGTTTACTGTGTACTCTAAATCTACAGCGTAGTCGCCTTTTTTGAAGATATAAGTTTTAGTAAAGGTCACACCTTTACTGTCAGTAAACTCAAGTGGTACACGTAGCTCATCACCCGTTAAAGTGAATGCTTTTTGTGTGGTTTTATAAACAGGGCGACCAGCAACAGTTGCGTCAGGACCATTTAAACCAATTAAGCCACTTTGCGAGAAGTATTGCTTACCATCGAACTCACCTAATAGCATGTAAGGTGTGTTACTGCCTTTTTCTTCTTCGTACTGAAGTAAGTCTGTTTCAATGATGTCACCACCACGGGTGTCAATTTTAACAGTGAATACGTCAGTTGTTACATCGATAACTGAGCGCTTTGCTGTCGTTACAGCTGGAACTTCACCGTCAGATGATGCTGGAATAAAGTCATCAGATTCTGGTGTTGTTGCGCCTAGTGTTTGTGTTGTGGCACTTGGATCAGCCTTTGGTGCGTTGTAGTCGTTATTCCATTCTTGAAATAATAAAAACGACACAAGCATCAAGCCGATTAATAAAAACGTGCGTTGCGATTCCATAACAGCTCTTATTTCTCGTGTTGGTGGTTAATATGATTTTTTGCCGGTACGGGATCATCCCCACCAGCATGTAAAGGGTGGCATTTTAATATGCGTTTAACAGCTAACCAACTGCCTTTTACACTTCCATGCAAATTAATTGCTTGAATAGCGTAACTAGAGCAGGTTGGATTAAAACGACAATGCGGGCCTAATAGTGGGCTTATCCATTTTTGATAGCCGCGTATTAGCATGACTAAACAGCGCTTTGGAATAGCAACAAGTGGTTTAATTAACCTCATGATGTGTCTGCCCCTGCGTTAATTTAGTCAATGGATACCATGAATTTAAATTCCCATCGTAGAATTTTAAATGCATGATTAAAAGGTGAACTAAAGATACCTTAATTAAGCCTGTAATTCTATTGCTATCAGGCTTGTTTATTAGATTTAGCTGATTTATTCGGGCGTTTTTTAAATGGTGGTGGTTTAGGTGCACCAGGCTTGCAGCGTTCGTTAATTTTTCGCCACAATTTATTTAGTTGCTTTGTCAGCTCTTCGTTTGACTGTTCATCAATACCACTTTTAACCATAAGCACAATATCAATGTTATCGAGTTTATGTTGATTTAAACGGAAACTTTCGCGAGCAAGTCGTTTAATTCGATTACGTTGACAGGCTTTTTTAACGCGTTTTTTTGCGACCGTAAGACCTAATCGAGGATTAGTTTGGTCATTGCGTTTAGCTAATAGGGTAAAGAAAGGAGTCGCAGCGCGTGCTGGTTCATTAAAGATTCGAGAGTAATGCGAGGGAGTTAACAGACGTAACTCCCTGCTGAAGCTAAAGTCTTCCACTTATATATTAAGCAGAAAGAACTTTACGGCCTTTAGCACGACGACGAGCTAATACTTTACGGCCATTTGCTGTTGCCATACGAGCACGGAAACCGTGTGTACGTTTGCGTTTTAAAACGCTAGGTTGAAAAGTTCTTTTCATAACAATTCCATCCGATCGGTTAAGGTTAAAACATCCTATGCAGGTCGCGATCCTGGCACAGGTGCCATTGCGAGCGCGAGATATTATAGATGAAGACAACAAAAGTCAATCATTAAAACGCTGCAGAGGCCGTAATTATAAAGGATCCTTTTACCTGATCATATAGGATCATCATAAATAAGAAGTTTTCCACAGCCTCTGTATAAAAAGTGAATAAAAGCTTGGGAAAAGCCAATTCGATCGTAGAATTTGATCGCGATCTGGCTGCAAATTTGTTATGATCACTGTTCGAGCTTAAAAAATAATTTTCTTAAAAATCAGTGTTTTATTCTTTTATGTTGCTGAGATCATATTTTTCATAAAAATCAATCTTGTACTTGTGGATAAAGTACCTTCATAATAGTCGGTCTGGGCCAAGAAAGTTGGTCAAAGATTAGCAATAAATGTTTGATTTTCCATCATTAAAGATGAACGGGAATAAAAATTAAATCTCTGGGAGTTTAACTGTGTATCTGTCGGTTTGGCAAAGTTGTTTATATGTATTGCAAGATGAATTGCCTTCACAGCAATTCAGTATGTGGGTAAGACCACTTCAAGCAGAAAGTACCGAAGATACGTTGACTATATATGCACCTAACCGTTTTGTTTTGGATTGGGTGAGAGAAAAGTATTTAAACCGTATTAATGAACTACTCGTTGAAATTTGTGGTGATGAAGCACCTGAATTACGTTTTGATGTTGGTAGTAAACCTATTTTAAATGCCCAAGTGGCATCAGCACCGGCTGCAGCAGAAACAAGCGCATCTGTTCCACAACAAACTGCTGAAAAGCAACAGCCAAAACCTGAAAAAGCAGCGGTCGAACCTGCACCAAAATCAGGCTATAAATCAAACATTAAAGAAAATTACACCTTTGATAGCTTTGTTGAAGGTAAATCAAACCAATTAGCAAAAGCTGCAGCGACTCAAGTTGCAGATAACCCAGGTTCTGCATTTAACCCTGTATTTATATATGGTGGTACTGGCTTGGGTAAAACTCACTTATTGCACGCTGTTGGTAACGGTATTATGGCTAATAAGCCAGACGCGAAAATTGTTTATATGCACTCAGAGCGATTTGTGCAAGACATGGTTAAAGCGCTTCAAAATAATGCCATCGAAGAATTTAAACGTTATTACCGAAGTGTTGATGCATTGATGATCGATGACATTCAATTTTTCGCTAATAAAGAACGCTCACAAGAAGAGTTCTTTCATACCTTCAACGCTTTACTTGAAGGAAATCAACAGATTATCTTAACTTCAGACCGCTATCCAAAAGAGATTGAAGGGGTTGAAGATCGCCTTAAATCACGTTTTGGTTGGGGCTTAACCATTGCTATTGAGCCGCCAGAGCTTGAAACGCGCGTTGCTATTTTGATGAAAAAAGCGCAGCAAAGTAAAATTAATTTACCTCACGAAGTTGCCTTTTTTATCGCGAAAAAATTACGCTCAAATGTGCGTGAATTAGAAGGGGCGTTAAACCGCGTTATTGCTAATGCAAACTTTACTGGTCGTCCGATTTCAATCGACTTTGTAAAAGAAGCGCTACGTGACTTACTTGCGCTGCAAGATAAACTGGTAACGATAGATAATATTCAACGCACTGTTGCTGAGTATTACCGTATTCGTGTGTCAGATTTACTCTCTAAACGTCGTAGCCGTTCAGTAGCAAGACCACGTCAAGTGGCCATGGCATTATCAAAAGAACTTACAAATCACAGTTTACCTGAGATTGGTGACGCCTTTGGCGGCCGTGATCACACAACTGTATTACACGCTTGTCGTAAAGTTAAATCACTCCGTGACGAAAGCCATGAAGTGAAAGAAGATTATCAAAACTTAATAAGAACCTTGTCATCTTAAGGCCGACTTTATTATGCAAATAACAATATCAAGAGAGCAATTTTTAAAACCTTTAGTTCAAGTGTCTGGTGCGATTGAGCGTAAGCACACTTTACCGATTTTATCGAACGTACTGTTAGTTGTTGAAAACGGACAACTTTCGATGACGGGTACTGATCTTGAAATTGAGTTAGTGGCGAGTGTGTTTGTCGGTGAAGATACCACAGATACGCAACTTACTTTACCAGCTAAAAAGTTACTCGATATTTGTAAAAGTTTACCTGATGGCTCAGACCTTACGTTAAGTAGCCAAGATCATCAGTTACTACTAACAAGTGGTAAAAGCCGTTTTTCTTTAACTACGCTGGCCGCTGAAGATTTTCCGAATCTTGAGCAGTGGGATGGTGAAGTTGAATTTCAACTAACGCGTTTAGAATTGCGTAAACTTTTAGAAAGCACGCACTTTTCTATGGCGAATCAAGATGTACGTTATTATTTAAACGGTATGTCATTTGAAGTTGATAACGCAGATATCAAAACAGTGGCTACAGATGGCCACCGTTTGGCAATTGCACAAAAGCAATTACCACAGTCTTTAAATACACAACGTCAGTTAATTATTCCACGTAAAGGTGTACAAGAAATTATGCGCCTAATGGTGGCTGATGATGAGCTAGTTACTATTCAATTTGGTGCTAACCATATTCGTATTATTGATACTGAGTTTACGTTTACCAGCAAGCTGGTGGATGGTCGTTTCCCTGACTATCGTCGTGTATTGCCACGTGGTGGTGATAAAGTGATTACTGCTAACCGTGAATGGCTTCGTAGTGCTTTCCAACGTGTGTCTATTTTATCGAATGAAAAATTCCGTGGTGTACGATTAAACCTATCTGAAGGTTTATTAAAAATTACTGCTAACAACCCTGAGCAAGAACAAGCTGAAGAGGTTGTTGAGGTAATGTACCAGGGCGGCGAACTTGAAATTGGCTTTAACGTTTCTTATGTGCTTGATGTACTTAATACATTAAAAACAGAAGATGTAACCTTTACGCTTGCAGACTCTAATAGCAGTGCGCTAATTGAAGGTGCAGGTGACGAAGAAGCTATGTACGTTGTAATGCCGATGCGCCTATAAGCTTATATGAGTTTAAGTCATTTAAGCCTCAATAATTTTCGGAATATTGAGGCGCTGACAATTGAGCCGGTTAATGGCATAAACATTATCTATGGCGAAAATGGCAGCGGAAAAACCAGCCTCCTTGAGGCGATATATTTCCTTTCTCACGGTAAATCATTTCGTACCGCCAAACATAAAAATATCATTCAGCATCAACAAGACAAGTTTGTGATTCATGGGCGCAAAGCGCTGCATGATTTGTCTATTCCGATTGGTATAAGCAAAAACCAAGCGGGTGAAACGTCTTTAAAGATTCAGGGAAAAACGAGCCGTAAAATCTCTGAATTAGCTCAACTAGTGCCGGTGCAAGTTATTACTCCAGAAAGCTATTCGTTGTTTTTTGGTGGCCCAAAAGAGCGTAGAAAATTTCTCGATTTAGGATTGTTCCACGTGGAACATGACTTTTTTTACTTGTGGCAGTCTTTTAATAAAGTACTAAAACAACGTAATGCTTTATTAAAAAGTAAACCTAGAGATTATTTTGAACAGATCAAGTTTTGGGATAAAGAATTTGTTAGACTAGCTGAACAAATAAATAATCTAAGAATCGCGTATATAAGTAGGTTTAAGCAGCAGTTTTTTGATAAAATGTGTGCAGAATTAACGCTTGTAAGCGATTTAGAAATTAACTTTCATGCGGGCTGGAAAGAGAGTGAAACGCTCTCAGAGGCGCTTGAGCAAAGCTTTGAACGTGATGCCAAACAAGGTTTCACAAGTAAAGGTCCGCATAAAGCTGATTTTAGTTTTAGTGTTTCTGGTAACAGTGTAGAAAATACCTTTTCTCGCGGTCAATTGAAGCTCTTGCTTTATGCGTTAAAAGTAACGCAAAATAGCTTAATTGAGTCAGAAACAGATAAGCAATCTATATTGCTAATAGATGACTTACCTTCAGAACTGGGTGAAGATACAAAAGAGAAAGTGGGTCAGCTTTTGACTCATTGCGATTCGCAACTTTTTATCTCATCAATTTTATCTGAAAGTATTTCTGCTGTGGTGGAACCCATGCAACGAGAACTAAAAATGTTCCACGTGAAACATGGCAACCTAATAACAAGATAAGTGGGATTAACCATGTCTGAGAATTACGATTCGTCGAGTATTAAAGTACTTAAAGGATTAGACGCAGTAAGAAAGCGTCCAGGAATGTATATAGGGGACACCGATGACGGTACAGGCCTTCACCATATGGTGTTTGAGGTTGTTGATAACTCTATCGATGAAGCCTTAGCTGGTCATTGTGATGATATTTTTGTAACGATTCACTTAGACGGTTCAGTCTCTGTAAGAGATAACGGTCGTGGTATTCCTACCTCTATTCACGAAGAAGAAGGTGTTTCTGCGGCTGAAGTTATCATGACGGTACTTCACGCTGGTGGTAAGTTTGATGATAACTCATATAAAGTATCAGGTGGCTTACACGGTGTAGGTGTTTCAGTAGTAAATGCACTATCTGAAAAGCTACAACTGACTATTCGTCGTGAAGGCAAAATTCACCAACAAACATATACTATGGGTGTACCAGATGCGCCATTAGCTATAATTGGTGACGCAACAGACACAGGTACTGAATTACGTTTCTGGCCAAGTGGTGAAACATTCAGTGACCTTAACTTCCACTACGATATCTTAGCAAAACGTTTGCGTGAGCTTTCGTTCTTAAACTCTGGTGTAAGTATTATTCTTACTGATGAGCGCGAAGAATCTAAGAATGACCACTTCAAATATGACGGTGGTATCCAAGCATTCGTAGAATATCTAAACCGTAACAAAACACCTGTACATAAAAGTGTTTTCCACTTTACCCATGAGCGTGAAGAAGACGGTATTAGTGTAGAAGTTTCAATGCAGTGGAACGATGGTTTCCAAGAAAGCATTTACTGCTTCACAAACAACATTCCACAACGTGATGGTGGTACGCACTTAGCTGGCTTTAGAGCTGCATTAACGCGTACGCTAAATAACTACATGGAAAAAGAAGGCTTTAACAAAAAAGCGAAAACAACAAGCAATGCGACGGGTGATGATGCTCGTGAAGGCTTAACTGCGGTTGTAAGTGTTAAAGTACCTGATCCTAAGTTCTCATCACAAACGAAAGACAAACTAGTATCAAGTGAAGTTAAGTCTGCTGTAGAACAAGCAATGGCAGAAAAACTAACAGAGTTCTTATTAGAAAACCCTGTTGATGCTAAAACAGTTGTTGGCAAAATTATTGATGCAGCACGAGCTCGTGAAGCAGCACGCAAAGCACGTGAAATGACACGCCGTAAAGGTGCAATGGATTTAGCTGGTTTACCAGGTAAATTGGCAGACTGCCAAGAAAAAGATCCAGCACTTTCTGAACTATACATAGTGGAGGGTGACTCTGCAGGTGGTTCAGCTAAGCAGGGTCGTAACCGTAAAAACCAAGCAATTTTGCCACTTAAAGGTAAGATTCTTAACGTTGAAAAAGCGCGCTTTGATAAGATGCTTTCTTCTCAAGAAGTAGCAACTCTAATCACTGCATTAGGCTGTGGTATTGGTCGTGATGAATATGACCCAGAAAAGCTACGTTATCATCGTATCATTATCATGACCGATGCGGACGTGGATGGTTCTCACATTCGTACCTTACTACTGACTTTCTTCTACCGTCAAATGCCAGAGATTGTAGAAAAAGGCTTTATCTATATTGCGCAACCACCACTTTATAAAGTGAA
Source organism: Pseudoalteromonas sp. S2721 (assembly GCF_005887425.1). Taxonomy (NCBI): domain Bacteria; kingdom Pseudomonadati; phylum Pseudomonadota; class Gammaproteobacteria; order Alteromonadales; family Pseudoalteromonadaceae; genus Pseudoalteromonas; species Pseudoalteromonas sp. S2721. The sequence continues at coordinate 5,535 of NZ_PNCZ01000033.1, read as the reverse complement.
AAAAGGTAAGCAAGAACGCTACATTAAAGATGACCCAGCGCTTGTTGATTACTTAACATCATTAGCATTAAACAATGCAGCACTTTATACAAGCGAAGGTGCATCTGCACTTGAAGGTGAAGAACTAGAAAGAATAGTTCACGACTATCAAAATACAGTTAAAGTGATTGAGCGCTTAAAACGTAAATATCCAAACTCGGTTATGGAACGTTTAATTTATCAAAGCGAAATTACTGAAGCTGATTTAGCAGATGAAGCAAAAGTTAAAGAGTGGACTAACACGCTAGTTGACGACTTAATTGCACGTGATGAAGATGCAACTATCTTCCATGCGGGCACTGAGCACGATACTGAGCGCAACATGTATTATCCTGTTGTGAATATTCGTCAACATGGTGTGGATAAAGCACATGTACTAAACCATGACTTCATCACATCGCGTGACTACAAACGCATTGCAGCGACAGGCGTAAACATTGCTAACTTACTTGAAGAAGGGGCATATGTTCAACGCGGTGAGAAAACTCTTGCTGTTGATAACTTTGTGGATGCATTAGAGTGGTTAATCAATGAATCGAAACGCGGCCTTTATATCCAACGCTATAAAGGACTCGGTGAGATGAACCCTGATCAGCTTTGGGAAACCACTATGGACCCAGATGCTCGTCGTATGTTGAAAGTAACAATTGAAGATGCCGTAGCGGCAGACCAATTGTTCGCGACTCTAATGGGTGACCAAGTTGAGCCGCGTCGTGACTTCATCGAAACGAATGCGCTACGTGTAGTTAACCTAGACGTATAACGCTAAATTAAGAATTAAAAAGGAGCCTACAGGCTCCTTTTTTTATTGCTGAAAAAGCACAAACTGCTTAAAACCTTACTGCACACAAGGTATACTGAGAGCAATTTTCAGACTAAACGCACCAGATACTATAAGCCAAATATGCAAAAATATGACGTTAAAACCTTTCAAGGTTTGATCCTGGCTTTACAGGACTATTGGGCACAGCAAGGCTGTGTGATTGCTCAACCACTTGATATGGAAGTGGGAGCAGGGACATTTCATCCGTTAACTTTCTTAAAGTCGATTGGCCCAGAGCCAATGTCGAGCGCGTATGTTCAACCATGCCGCCGTCCAACTGATGGTCGTTATGGTGAAAACCCGAACCGTTTACAGCATTACTACCAATTCCAAGTAGTATTAAAACCATCACCAGAAAACATCCAGGAGCTTTATTTAGGCTCTTTAGCTGCTGTTGGTATCGATACGCTAACTGATGAAGTTCGCTTCGTAGAAGACAACTGGGAGTCGCCTACATTAGGTGCTTGGGGTCTAGGTTGGGAAATTTGGTTAAACGGCATGGAAGTAACTCAGTTCACTTACTTCCAGCAAGTAGGTGGCTTAGAGTGCTCACCAGTAACCGGTGAAATCACTTATGGTCTTGAGCGTTTAGCAATGTATATTCAGGGCGTAGATAGTATCTATGACCTAGTATGGGCAGACGGTCCTATGGGCCGTGTGACATATGGTGATGTATTCCATCAAAATGAAGTAGAGCAGTCAGCTTATAACTTCGAACAAGCGGATGTTGAGTTCTTATTTGCACAGTTCGATCACTGTGAAAAAGAAAGCGAAAAGCTAATTGAAGCAGGCTTACCATTACCAGCTTATGAGCAAGTAATGAAAGCATCACATGCGTTTAACTTATTAGACGCTCGTCACGCTATCTCAGTAACAGAACGTCAACGTTATATCTTACGTGTTCGTGCTTTATCTAAAGCATGTGCGCAAAGTTACTATGATGCCCGTGAAGCTCTTGGTTTCCCGCTTTGTAAGGATTAAGAATTAGCATGTCAGCAGAAAATTTATTAGTAGAAATTGGCACTGAAGAGTTGCCACCGAAAGCACTTCGTAAACTTGCTGAGTCGTTTGCTGAGAACTTAGCAGCTGAGCTTGCAAGCTTAGAATTAAATCATCAAGGCGTTAACTGGTACGCATCACCACGTCGTTTAGGCTTACGTGTTACTGCACTTGAAGCAAAACAAAGTGACAAGGTTGTAGAAAAGCGTGGTCCTGCAGTTGCAGCCGCTTTTGATGCCGATGGTAATCCAACTAAAGCAGCAATGGGTTGGGCGCGTGGTTGTGGTATCGATGTAAGCGATGCACAAACACTAGAAACAGATAAAGGCGCTTGGTTATTACATAAAGCACAGGTTGAAGGTCAAGCAACTACATCGCTTATGAGTGATGCAGTAAACAAAGCACTTGCTAAATTACCTATCCCTAAACCAATGCGTTGGGGGGCAAATAAAACACAATTTATTCGCCCAGTGCACACAGCGACTATTTTATTTGGTAGCACGCTGATCGAAGGCGAAATACTTGGTAAGCAAGTTGGCAACCAATTACAAGGCCACCGTTTCCATCATCCAGAAAAAGTAACAATCAACCACGCTGATGATGTGTTTGATGTGCTGAAATCTGCTTACGTTGTCGCTGACTTCGAAGCGCGTAAAGCACAAATTCGCGAACAAATTGAAGCAGCAGCTAGCGCTGTAAATGCAAAAGTAGCGATGGATGAAGACTTACTTGAAGAAGTAACATCCTTGGTTGAATGGCCAGTAACGTTGACAGCAACATTCGAAGAAGCATTCTTAGATGTTCCTTCAGAAGCGCTTATCTATACCATGAAGGACGACCAAAAGTACTTCCCGTTATTAGACCAAGATGGCAACTTACTTAACAAGTTCCTATTTGTTTCTAATATTGAAAGTAAAGATCCAAGCGTGGTAATTGCCGGTAACGAAAAAGTTGTTCGTCCTCGTTTAGCTGATGCACAGTTCTTCTACGAAACCGATAAGAAGAAAACGCTAGAGAGCCGTTTAGAATCGCTAGATACCGTTTTATTCCAAAAGCAACTTGGTACGCTGAAAGATAAATCTGAGCGTATTAGTGAACTTGCCGGTTACATTGCTGAGCAATTAGGTGCCGATGCCGAGCTGGCTAAGCGAGCAGGTTTATTAAGTAAAACAGACTTAATGACCGAAATGGTTATGGAGTTTACCGACGTACAAGGTGTAATGGGTATGCATTACGCTCGTCACGACGGTGAAGCTGAAGAAGTTGCACTAGCGCAAAATGAACAATATATGCCTCGCTTCGCGGGCGATAACTTACCAACAAATGTGATCAGCTGTGCGGTCGCAATTGCTGATAAGTTTGATACGCTGGTGGGTATTTTTGGTATTGGTCAAGCGCCAAAAGGCGACAAAGACCCATTTGCACTTCGCCGTGCAGCAATTGGTGCATTACGCATTATGGTTGAAAAATCATTACCGCTAGATATCTTAGACCTTGTTGCTAAGTCACAAACGTTATTCGGTGAAAAGCTAACAAACCTAAATGTATCAACAGATGTGTTTGAGTTTATGTTAGGTCGTTTCCGCGCATGGTATCAAGATGAAGGTATCGAAGTTGATGTCATTCAAGCTGTGCTAGCTCGTCGTCCAACTAAACCAGTTGATTTCGACCGCCGTGTTAAAGCGGTAAGTCACTTCCGTACATTAGACGCAGCAGAAGCGCTTGCAGCAGCAAATAAACGTGTAAGCAATATCTTGGCTAAAAATGACATCACAACACAAGGTGATGTGAATGAGAGCCTATTAAGCGATGATGCAGAGAAAGTATTAGCATCACACGTTGCTAAGTTTGCAACTGAGCTTGCACCTTTATATGCAAATGGCGATTACCAAGAAGCATTGTCACAACTTGCGGGTATCCGTGAGAGTGTTGATAACTTCTTCGATAACGTTATGGTAATGGCAGATGACGAAGCGGTTAAACAAAACCGTTTAGCATTGTTAAGCCAACTAAGTCGTCTGTTTTTAGATATTGCTGATATTTCTGTACTTCAGAAGTAAGCAGTAGCCAATTAATAAAAGCCAGCTCAGTGCTGGCTTTTTTGTAGCATAAGGAACAGTAATGAAACGTGTAATTACTTTAGCATTAGCAGGCTTATTAACAGCCTGTTCTAGCCAAATGCAAATGCCAAGCATTGACGATATTCTGCCAAGTAAAGAGCTTGACCGTACTATGTATTTACGTGGTGATTTTACCTTGTGGGATGCGGAGCCTCAGTATCAATTAGAGCAAGTTGCACCGGGCATATTCCAAACCGACGTTAAGTTTTCAACACCTGGTAAGGTTTATGAATTCAAAGTAGCGGATGCTGATTTTAGTGAAGGCTATAATTGTGGTTACAGTGATATGGACCCAGCAGGGCAATCATTGGTTCTAGGCCAAGCCGCCAATGCCGACTGTAATACCATCTACAATTATTTCAGCTTTAAACCCGCTGCAAAAGGCGTATATGTAGTGAGCTTTGATTACCGCAATAGTAATCAACCAAAAGTGACAGTAACTCGAAAGTAGAAGGTTCCATAGGCTAAGCTCTTGGTTCGGGTGTTTAACAATGCAGAAGAGAATAATGAATGGAAAATTATATTGAGTATTGTTTAATGGAAAATGATAGCCCTAAATTTCAGCAGAGTTATTTAACGGACCAAGACGCTGATGAGTGTTTAAAAAGATATAAGACATTATCAAGAAAGTTAGAGATAGAAAATTTATTCGATGTTTTTGTTGAAGAGTTTATAACTTTTAAATCGCTACTTTCGGAAGTTCAGTTTTCTCAAGAGTTCTCACAGTTTTCTGAAGTATATGCATATATTGAAAATCAAAGAATACGGACTAAGTTAAATGTATCGTATTTAAGTATTTTGAATATTGGAAAATTAGTTTTAGATCGCTTTTATTATGAGAATAGTAAATTTTCGATTTTAAATGAAATAGATGAATCATTAGTTGATAGCTTTCTTCTTGAGAGAGAAAAAGTTTTTAATGAGAATCAAAGTTACTTGTTAAGTTGCAATCTGAGAAATTTGTGTCAGCACAAACTGTTACCTATAAATAGATTAACATTTCAATTTCCTTCCTTAGGAGTCAATGGGAAAGATGTAACTAGCGGCTTTCATATTCCATTAGTAATATCTTCTTTAAAAAGAAGTGATAAAAAATTGTTACTTAAAAAGCTTGATCCAGACTTCAAGCAAGAGCTACTAGAAAAAGACAAGATTGATCTAAATCGAGTAATTGATGGGTACTTTGAAGGTATATTTGATCAAATGACAAAGCTACGTAGTTTGGCAACGACATCAATAAGGGATGCTGAAGACTACTTTGCAAGGTTGAATGAAAAATATTTTGATAAAAAGCTACTATTTTCACCAGCCTCTATTTTTATCAATAAAGAAAGGAGGTTTTCTTTAGGCTTTGAGTGGTTTAGAGTGGCGCACTATCTAGAAGAAAAAAATAATATACATTACTTTAAGCGGAAAAATTTAATTAGGACACAATATATTGGCAACTAGCAACTAGCAACTAGCAACTAGCAACTAGCAAATCGTTACAACCCTTTCTTCACTAAGTAGGAAATCGCGGCTGAGCATACAACGTTAGCCAGCTTCGGGTGATGC
>NZ_PNCZ01000032.1:0-34644 GCF_005887425.1 Pseudoalteromonas sp. S2721 | reverse complement strand
GCGTTTTCGTGGGTTTGGTTGTTTTCGAGAAAGCGCTAAAAGTTGTTCAGATATGTTTGGGTTCAATGTTAATAACCAGTGATTTTATATAGCCTATATTAGATCAAATATTTAAGCGGAATGGTATTACAAGTTAGCAAGGGTAAAGTTGAACTGCGGGGTTGTTTAGTACAGAGTCATTCTAAGCTCACCTGTTCATTCTCCAGGTAGGTTGGGTAGAGCGGAGCGAAACCCAACATAATCCATATGACCCTCTTCATAACCCATGGTTAAAAATTATTAAAATCTCTACTGGTCTAACAGGTTAGCGATCTCTAAAACGGCTTATTTCACCTTGCGCTAATTCGTCTTTTATTAATGAACTTTACCTCTTCATTGTGCATGACGAATTACCACGCTGTTGGGTTTCGCTGCGCTCAACCCAACCTACGCCTCGCCTTCCAACTTTCCAGTTGCTAACAAAAAAGCCCAGCCGGTTTCCTGGCTGGGCTTCTATATCTAGTAATGATGGGATTACTTAATCATACTGTAGATAAGCGCAAATACTGCTAGAGAGCCAACTGTTAATACGAACAGTGTGCTTAAGCGGTTTCTGTATTTGTGTAAGCTAGGTACTTTATAAACGGCAATCATTGGCATGATGAAAAGGATCATGGCGATGATAGGGCCTGACAGCTGATCCATCATGTCTAAAATACTTGGGTTGATCACCGAGCAATACCAAATAGCAAAGAACATGATAACAGTGCCAATCTTATCAACGAGTTTAGGGTTCATATGGGCTTGCTTACTAACAAGGCCGTTGAAGCTTTCACGGGCACCTAAGAAGTGACCTAAGAATGAAGACGTAATCGCGATAAATGCTACTAATGGCCCTAAGGTCGCAATAAACGAGTTATCTGTAATATTGGCAAGGAATGACAAGATAGACACGTTATCAGCTTTTGCTTGTATCATTTGTTCAGTAGATAGTGACAGCACACACGAGAATACAAACAGTAAAACAAACACGATTAATAATAAGCTGGTGCGCTTTAGAATTGCTTCTGACTTCATTTTAGCATTATTGCCGTAGTGAGCACGTTGTACATGCACAAAGCTTGAGATCGCAGCTGCGTGGCTAAATGAGAATACAATGATAGGTATTGATAACCAAAGTGTTTTCATAAAGCCTGAAAACTCAGGGACAGACACATCTGGCATTTGCCAGCTTGGGATCAGGTAAATCGATAAGAAAAACAAGATAGCGACAAGGGGATAAACAAGGATTGCAAAAGCACGTAACATCAGTGCTTCGCCACCAAGCATTAAACTGATCATACCGCCAACGAGTACACCAGATAACAGTACGCGTGGTGGTGATTCCATACCTAGTTGATTAACGATAAAGCTATCAACAGTGTTGGTTAATCCTACACCGTAAATAAGTAAAATAGGGAAGATAGAGAGAAAATACAGTAAAGAGATTAAGCGCCCGGCGTTAATGCCAAAGTGTTCTTCTACTACATCGGTAAAGTCTGCTTCAGGCTGTTTTGATGATAAAACAAATCGGGCTAAGCCTCTGTGAGCTAAGTAAGTCATTGGAAAGGCAAGGCATGCCATGATAATCAAAGGCCAAAATCCGCCGATACCGATATTAATTGGTAAGAATAAAATCCCTGCACCGACTGCGGTGCCAAATAAACTTAATACCCATTGGGTGTCATGAAGATTCCATTTTGAGTTACTACTTGTTGTCGATGCATCATAAGGCATAGCATCTTGATGTGTGTTCATTAGCACTCCACTATTAGAATAATTGTCGCGCAGCATATAGAAAAGCGACTAAGAATGCATGTTTTAGCGTTGTATTTAAATAACTATGCTGTAAGGAGAGACTTACAAAAGAAGAAAGTTGGGCTTATTTATAAAGCCCAGTTGTGGTATTTATTCTGCTGCTGCAAGTGCGCGAGCTTTAATATCTGCGGCAAATGCTAAACCTTTCTTAAAACGTGCCTCAGCTGCAGTGATTTCACTTTCATCGCCATTAGCGGCAAGCACTCCTTGTGAAAGGGCTTTATAAAGTGCGCTAATTTGGGCCTCGTAGCCGGCTTCAATTGCTTTTTCAACAGTCGTCATGGTTATTCCTTTTGTAAACTAAAATATGCCTAAAAGTTTGGTCTGATGATACATCTTAAAATGCCTACGCTACGAAAGAGAGAGCTCTTTGTGCAACTTTATTCACCATCTTTAGGGTTTGTTCAAATACCCATTTGATGAACTCAACAGTTAACTCTTTTATTTTCGCCTTCGCATATCCAGCAAATGCAAGCATACATGCAAGTAATCCATTTATCGGCCCAGACAAGTCTACAGTATGAAATTGATTGTTAGCGAGAATCACGGCAATTCTGTCATACAAACTTAAGCCATTAGCGACACCATTTTGTAAAGCATTAAGACAGCCTAGTTTAGCTTGGCGTAATACAGTCATAAGAGCTTCACTCAAACGATTCATCCAATAAATTGATGGCTGCACTTGAACCGCATGGCTAGCACTTAATACAACTCTATTAAAAGGATTGAAAGTAACTCGCTTATTAATACTTTCCCAGGTTTGCTTTTGCGAGTTTCGGGTATAAAACTTCATTACGTGATGCCATGGAATGATAAGTTGGGTACTATCCATTCTATATTCAGGGGCATTGTAAGGAGCTTGCATAAACGGCCAGAAGGGTACCATAGGTACAATATCGCCACCATTGACGCAGCGATATATATTGTGAGGTTCTAAGGTATTAGTCGTGCTTAATGCAAAATTTGTTAAGCCAACTTTTGGTGCTCCAAATGTGTACAGTTTGACGTTAACGTTAAAGCATCGTTTAGCCCAATCAGCGACTAATGACGCAATCGCACCACCTAGGCTATGTCCTACACAATGAACAGTCGCTAAAGGTTTTAGCTCTTTAATCACTGGAGCTAGTTGTAGTTTTAGCGTTTCGAATACAGAATTGAAACCAGCATGGACACTATGACCGCCCTCAAACACAGTTAAATTTGCTCTTAGGTCGGTTGAAACATCGTACAAAGAAGCTGTTCCACGAATAGCCAGTACTAAATCATTTTTGAATGGGTTCATCCGCCCTGTAGGAGATGTGCCTTTGCCAACAAGTACAAACCCGGTTTGATGGCCGCTGGCGTGGGCCATTGCTCCGCCTGATATTCCCTTAACAGGCCCTTTTGACAAATCGAAAGAGAAAAAACTATCCAAAGCTTTTGAAGTTTGTAATTTGTATCCAGATAACCCTGATATTTCTTTGATTTGATAAGAGAGCGTAGCTAATTCAGCACAAATTATTGGAGATAAAGTACTCATTTTTTAATTCCTTTTAATATTAGGTATACATTACCAGCGGCAAATACTCGAAATGTTATGCTCGCCACTAGGGGCTTCATTATCCAAAATTTGATGCTTTACTTCTTCTAAGCTTAAGTCAGCTTTCAGTACATTAAGCTTATTTTTGAGTACTTTTGGCGTTTTTAGACCATGCTGAAATCCAAACCATAGTGTATGTTGAGCGTTATTGTAGTTGGTGACAATTACTACTCGAATCATGGTTTCGTAAAATATACTACCAGGTTTACGAGATTTTATAGTTTTTTCTGGAAACTCAAAGAAGCCATCCTCATCTGTATATGCTTCATCAATTTCTTCTTCCTCTAGTGTTAATCCTCTTTGGATTAGTTGATTCTTTAGTGGTACACCTTCATACATAAGTTGTCCCTTTACTTCTGGGCACAATTGAACTTTGTATTTAATTAAACCTAACATACGTGATTCCTTGTTAATATTAAAATGCTTATTTTTCAATGTTTTGGAGAGTTAATGGGTAGGGCGTCATATTTGACTGAAATTGCAAATACTCAAAATATTATGTTTTTCATAAAATTGTGAGTCGGTGTTTACAAAATGATGATTTTTTTCTGTAGAATTTAAATCTGCGTTTAAGCAAGATAAATGCTTTTTAAATTCTGTTGTATTTTTCAAACCTCTTTGGTTCCCAAACCAGAGCAAATAGACTTCCCCACCCCTTTCTAAATCAATTATTACTCTCACGACAGGTTCATGAAATATACTTCCTGGTTTGCGAGATTTCAGGTATTTAGCAGGGAATGAAAAATAATCACTTTCATCAGTATAAGTGCTGTCAATAAACTCCTCTTCATATGTTAAACATCGTTCGATTAGTTGATTGACTAATGGCTCGCCATTTTTTGTCAGTTTACCTTTTACTTCTGGACAAAGTTCGATCTTGTATTTTAATAGACCAAGCATATTTCTTCCTTGTTTAACGGTATGAGGGAAGTAACTATAAGCAAATGCTGTAAATAAAGTGCTCTTCTAGCGAGTCAATAGGGTTTACTAAATGGTGCTTTTTTTCTTCGTTTGATAAATCTGCATTTAAGTTTTTAAGAAACTTTCTAAATTCAATAGGAGTTTTTAACCCATGCTGAAACCCAATCCATAGGTTATAAATCTGGCCATCTTTCTCTAGGTCTATGATTATTCTAACCACAGGTTCATGAAAGATACTCCCAGGTTTACGGGACTTTAAAGATTTTGCAGGGAATTTGAAGTAACCATTATTATCGGTGTAAACACTATCTAGTTCTTCGTCATCATAGGTTAAGCTTCTCTCTACAAGCTGATTAGCAAGAGGGATACCATTTTCAAAAAGCTGGCCATTTACTTCAGGGCATAACTCGACTATGTAGCGAATTAATCCGAGCATATATCATTCCTTGTTAATAACTCGTGTCCCTATAATTATCCATTTATTTATCAAAACTTCAATGAGGTAATTTATATTTTGTTGGTCTGACGATGTTTTATTGATTACATAAATTTAATTAATGTTTGTATATGTAAGGTGGAATAGTACTAAGGGTTTTACTTCTTGGGTTAAAGCATACTAATAATAAACTTTTAGGAAGCTTATAATTAAATTGATGTAATCTTACAGATAGTGAATTGAAATTCTGAGTATGAAATTGATCAACACTATGGTGAGATGGGTATGAATTTATTAAGTTGACGCTGGGTTTCGCTTCGCTCTACCCAGCCTACGGTATTTAACGGAATGCTTTTAGTTCTGTAATGCCGATACGACAAAAAAAGGATTCAGATACTCTTCTTTACTGTTATACAGTAGTGGGCTGCCATCGAGTTTGCTAACCGTTGCGCCTGCTATTTCGGCAATCGCATGACCTGCTCCGGTATCCCACTCACAGGTTGGGCCAAGGCGTGGGTATATATCAGCACTACCTTCGGCAACCAGACAAAGTTTTAGCGAGCTGCCCTTTGAAACCATTTCTACATCTTCAAACTGTTTTACAAATTCAGCTAGATCAGGAGAAGGGTGTGAACGGCTGCCGACAACACGGATAAGCCCTTTATTTGGTTTACGGGTTACCTTAAGTTCAATGCGCTCATCACCTTTATCTTTAAAGGCACCAATTGCCTCAGCAGCAATATACGACACACCTAATGCTGGTGCATCGACAACAGCTAATACCGGTTTACCTTTTTCAATCAAGGCAATATTTACTGTGAACTCGCCATTCTTTTTAATGAACTCTTTGGTGCCATCAATTGGGTCTACTAACCAGTAGCGTTGCCAAGTTTGACGGATATCCCAGCTAATATCAGCGCTTTCTTCGCTTAGAATTGGTACATCTGGGGTAAGATGTTGTAAGCCATTCACAATCACTTTGTGAGCTGCTAGGTCGGCGTCGGTCACTGGGCTTTCATCAGCTTTGTACTCAACATTAAAGTCCTTTTCGTAAATCCCCATTATTGCACTGCCGGCTTGGCGTGCGAGGAGTAAGATTTCTTCTAGCAGTTCCGTTTGATTCATGACTTAACCTATAATTTGCTGTTGTTTTAAATACGCTACCAGCTCTTGCACCGATTGGTCTAGGGTGTTTTTACTGGTATCGATTTTAATTTCTGGCGATGTAGGGATTTGATAGTCTGAGTCGATACCAGTGAAGTGCTTAATTTCACCTGCGCGCGCTTTTTTATAAAGCCCTTTAGGGTCGCGTGTTTCACACACGTCGAGCGGGGTATCTAAAAATACTTCAATAAACTCACCATCCTCTACTAAGTTTCTTACCATATCGCGTTCGCTTTGAAATGGCGAAATAAATGCGGTTAATACCACAAGACCGGCATCGACCATTAGCTTTGCAGTTTCACCAACGCGGCGAATGTTTTCCACGCGGTCTTCATCTGTAAAGCCAAGATCTTTACACAAGCCATGACGCACGTTGTCACCATCAAGTAGGTAGGTATGAACGCCTAAATGGTTTAATGCGCTTTCTAGTGCGTTAGCAACTGTGCTTTTGCCTGAACCTGAAAAACCAGTGAACCATAGAATGGCAGGCTTATGCTTTTTTTGCTCAATACGCTGTGATTTGCTAATGGCGTAATTATGCCAAACGATATTTTCATCCATTGTCTTTACTCTCGTTATTGAAATGGGAATACCAGCGGTATGAGTGTTAAAACCGTAATCGAGTAAATAATCGATAAAGGTAAGCCCATGGCAATGTAATCTTTAAGGCGGTAATTTCCCGCACTGTAAACCATCAAGTTAGTTTGATAACCAAATGGCGAAATGAAACTCGCTGATGCACCAAATGCGACAGCCATAATAAAAGGCAACGGTGATACATCAAAACCAACGGCGAGTGCATACGCTACCGGAAATGAAAGCGCGGCAGCGGCATTATTGGTAATGAGTTCGGTAAACAAAACCGTCATCAAGAATATTGCGATAAATGCCCCGTAAGGCCCAAAATCACCTAATACGTATAACATGGCTGATGAAATTTCACCGGCAAGGCCTGTGCCTATCATGAGTTTGGCAAGGCCAATAGCACTACCCACTACTGCGAGTAACTCAATTGGAAAACGACGTTTTACTTCACTTAGCTTGATTGTACCCGTTAGCATTAAACCGATAAGAAGAACGAGTAGGCCTTTCACTAAGGGAACGAGGCCAACAATACTTAACCCCAATACGGCTGCAAAACTTGCTAACACAATATTTGATTGCTTAGGTTTTAAATGGGTTTGTAAATCAAGACCTGAAATATAAACGAACTCACGTTTTAAATTAGGTAGCGAGTAAAACTCTTTGCCAGGCGCTAGGATCAGCGAGTCACCAGCTTGCAACTGAACTTTACCCAAACCACCTTGTAAACGGTCATGGCCGCGGCGAATAGCAATAACGGCAGCATGAAATTGTTCACGAAAGCGAACTTCTTTAATTGTTTTACCAATGTATTTTGAAGAATGGCTAACAACAACTTCAACTAAGTGCTCAACGTCTTTCTCATGTTTGTCGTGCACAACTTTTAAGCCGTCAAATTGGGTGAGCAGAGGTACTGACTTTATATCACCTACAAAAAGTAATACGTCACCTTCTTTGATAACTTGTTTTGGGGTAACCGCACAAATACGTTTGTCACCGCGGATTATTTCGGCTAAGAACAAGTCTTTTAATTCACGAAGGCCATTTTCCTCAACACTTTTACCAATAAGTTTTGAGCCTGCTTCTACTTTACCTTCAAGGTAAAAGGGCACCACTTCTTGGTCGTTTTTACCGTTATCTGGTAAATACTTGAGCATCACTAAAATAGTGATAAGGCCAACGCTCAGTGCGCCTAAGCCAATCAAGGTAAAATCAAAAAAGCCAAGCGGCTCCATACCCGCTTCAACGGCAAAGCCATTAACAATTAAATTGGTTGAGGTGCCAATCAGGGTGATCGTGCCACCTAAAATAGCGGTGTATGATAAAGGCAACAAAAGCTTAGACGGTGAATGTGTCGGGCTTTCTTTTATCGCGCTGATCAGCGATGCCACTACCGCAGTATTATTGGTAAATGATGATAAAAAGGCGGTTGATAAACCAAGCTTGGTCACCGAACTTGTCAGGCTGCCTTTCGAAAGAGACTGAGCAAGCTTTTGCACTAACGTGGTTTTTTCTACAGCTATCGAAACGAGTACAAGTAGAATAAGAGTGATTAAAGAAGGGTTTGCATAGTTAATTAGCATATCTTCAAGGCTTATTAGCCCTGCTAAATAACTAATACCAATGGCGCCGACAAATAACCATGCAGGTTTTAGTCGAGTGCCAAAAAGGCACCCCACTAATACCAGCATAATGCCTGTTAATACCAGCTGTTGATACATGCTTTTTACTTCCTATAACAGGCGAATAGTGGTTATTTAAGCTTAGTTATATCAAGCGCTTGCCAATGAGGGAAGTGCTTGCGTACTAAAGCGTTAAATTCAACTTCAAAGTCGCTAAAGCTACTTTGTTGTTCTTCAGTGCTAAGTAATTGCTCAATCATACCTGCCGCAACGGTTAGGTTTGATAAGCGGTCAATTAGGATAAACGCACCTGTTTCATGATTATTGTGGTACTCATCAGCCAAAATTGTTTCTGTAAGCTCTAAGGTTACAATTGCAATTTCGTTAAGTTGTAATGAATCAGCTTGACCATGCTCAAGGGTATTTACATCAATCGTGTGATCGATTTTTCTTACCACTGCCGAGGTATTTTTGCTGCCTAACTTAAAGTTATAGCTTTTACCTAATACTAACGGTGCTTCATGCATCCATACTAGTTTAGCTTGAATACGGTTTGTTACAGCAGCTTTTGAAGCGGCTGGTACAATTACATCGCCACGGCTGATATCAATTTCGTCGTTTAACGTTAAAGTGATTGCTTGGCCTGCTTCAGCGGTATCTAAGTTGCCATCGAAAGTGACAATCTCTTTGATGCTTGAGCTTTTACCTGATGGTAATACTTTTACAGCATCACCCACGCTGAACTTGCCAGACGTTAGAGTGCCTTGGAAGCCACGGAAGTCTAAGTTAGGGCGTACCACATATTGCACCGGAAGACGCGCTTCAAAACCGTTATCAATTTCAGCCGCTGGTGAGTCTTCAAGTAACTCAAGCAGTGGTTTATCTGTGTAATAAGGTGTGTGCTCTGAGCGTGTAACTACGTTGTCACCTTTTAGTGCTGACATAGGCACAAACTTGATATTAGTAACGTTTAGTTGATCTGCAAACTTAAGGTAGTCGGCTTTGATTTTTTCGTATACGGTTTCATCGAAATCGACGATATCCATCTTGTTGATAGCAACAACAAACTGCTTAATACCTAATGAGTCACAGATAAAGCTATGACGCTTAGTTTGTACTTGTACGCCGTAACGCGCATCAACTAAGATAATCGCCACATCACTGGTTGATGCGCCGGTTACCATGTTACGCGTGTACTGCTCATGTCCTGGTGTATCAGCAATAATGAACTTACGTTTTGCTGTTGAGAAGTAACGATAAGCAACGTCAATGGTAATACCTTGCTCACGCTCTGCTTGAAGACCATCTACAAGAAGTGCTAAATCAAGCTCTTCACCGGCATTACCGACTTTTTCATTGTCTTTATGCAGGGCTGCAAGTTGGTCTTCATAAATTTGGTGACTGTCATGTAAAAGGCGGCCAATCAGCGTTGATTTACCGTCATCCACACTACCACAGGTCAGCATGCGTAAAAGGCTTTTGTCTTGTTGGCGAGCAAGGTAGGCGTCGATGCCTAACTCTCTTACTTCATTAATCGTGTCGTTTGTTTTAGACATTAGAAATAGCCCTCACGTTTTTTCTTTTCCATTGAACCTGCAGAGTCGTGATCAATCACGCGGCCTTCACGCTCAGAAGAGGTTGAAAGCAGCATTTCTTCGATAATTTCAGTTAAGGTACCTGCTGTTGATTCCACAGCACCTGTTAGTGGGTAGCAACCAAGAGTACGAAAACGTACCGACTTCATTTGCGGTACTTCGCCTTCTTCTAATGGCATACGCTCATCATCAACCATGATTAGCGTGCCGTTACGCTCAACAACAGGGCGCTCTTTGGCAAGGTAAAGAGGAACCATTTCAATGTTTTCTTGGTAGATATACTGCCAAATATCCAGCTCAGTCCAGTTAGATAACGGGAATACACGAATGCTTTCACCTGGGTTAACTTGGCTGTTGTACGTATTCCAAAGCTCTGGACGTTGGTTTTTTGGATCCCATCTGTGATGTTTATCACGGAATGAGTAAACACGCTCTTTAGCACGTGATTTCTCTTCGTCACGACGTGCACCACCAAACGCAGCATCAAAGCCGTATTTATCTAATGCTTGCTTTAAGCCTTGCGTTTTCATGATGTCGGTGTGCTTTGCCGAGCCGTGAACAAATGGATTGATATCAATCTCTAACCCTTCAGGGTTTTTGTGGACGATTAAATCAAAGCCATACTCTTTAGCTAGGCGGTCACGAAACGCGATCATTTCCTTAAACTTCCAGTTGGTGTCAACGTGTAAAAGTGGAAATGGGATCTTTGCTGGATAAAACGCTTTACGCGCTAAGTGTAATAACACAGATGAATCTTTACCGATTGAGTAAAGCATCACCGGGTTTTCAAACTCAGCAGCAACTTCGCGCATGATTTTGATACTTTCAGCTTCTAATTGCTGAAGGTGTGTTAAAGCCATTGTTAGTCGTCCTACTAAAATGATTAAAAGTTAAATTAAGCTACGCCAGTAATTGGCTGGGCAAAGCTGCTGGTTTGTTCTGTTTGACCAAACCATGCAAGCTGATGGTGCAATGATGCAACTTCACCAATAATTAATAGGGCGGGTGAAATAATGCTATGGCGCGAAATCAAGTCGGCCAGCTCACCTAATTGCCCTGTTACCACACGTTGTTCTTTACGTGTGCCATTTTCGATAATGGCAACGGGGGTATCTGCACCGCGGCCATGTTTTAATAGTTGTGCTTGAATATGTGGTGATTTAATCACGCCCATATAAATCGCTAAGGTCTGATTTGGCTTGGCGAGTGACTGCCAATCTAATTCTTGACCATCTTTTTTACAGTGACCTGTTACAAACTGAATGGCTTGCGCATGATCTCTGTGAGTAAGTGGAATACCGGCATAAGCGCTACAGCCTGCAGCAGCAGTAATACCCGGTACGATTTGGTAACGTACTTTATTCGCGGCAAGAACTTGTACTTCTTCACCACCACGACCATAAATAAACGGATCGCCACCTTTAATACGGCATACTTTTTTGCCTTGCTTGGCAAAATCGACCAACATCTGATTGGTATCTTCTTGCGCTACGCTGTGATCGCCTAAACGTTTACCTACGCAAACTAGGTCGGCATCACGGCGAACTAAATCCATAATTTCATCAGAAACCAAGTAATCATATACCACCACATCAGCTTGTTGCATTAACTGCAGTGCTTTTAGTGTTAATAACTCAGGGTCACCTGGACCTGCACCAACAACATACACTTCGCCTTCAGGCTCTGGCTTTGCATCTAACAGTTGCTCTAACTGCGCTGTTGCAGCTTCGGTATTACCCGCTTGCACTTTACTTACAACTGATGAATCAAATACGCCTTCCCAAAACTGGCGACGATCGGCAAAGTGTTTAAAGCGTTGTTTTACTTTGTCACGAAAGCTACCAACTAATGTAGCGAGTGGACCAATATGCTGTGGAATAAGCGTTTCGAGTTTTTCACGTAAACGACGCGCTAATACTGGCGCTGTGCCTGCGCTTGAAATTGCAATAGTGATTGGATCACGGTCAACAATTGATGGAAAAATAAAGCTGCACTTAGGTTGATCATCCACCACATTAACGAAAATATTGCGCGCATTCGCAAGTTCGAACACGTCTTTGTTAACGCTGTCTATATCAGTTGCAGCGATCACTAGCATTTGTTGATCTAAATATTGTTCTTTGAATAAGTCGTTAATGAGTGTTACATCACCTTTCTCAGCAAGTTCTCGCAGTTCATCACAAAATTCAGGGGCGACTAGCGTCACATGAGCACGCGCTTTTAAAAACGCACGGCATTTGCGTAACGCAACATCTCCACCGCCGACTACCAGCACAGGTTTGTCGTCTAATTTGGTAAAGATTGGTAAATATTGCACTTTGTTCTCACCCCTAAAACACATCAAGAAACTGCTTATTGCAGGCAAGCAGAATATAGTGCTCTAAAAAAAGTAAAAAATAATTAAAACCAAGTTTATATAACTAAAAGTTATACCAGGTGGTTTGTTTTGGCTTAAGACTTAGTTAACAAGGGATTGCGGCGAGTTACAAGTAAATAAGCAGCCTTATGGTGATTAGTTATGATTTATAGCCGAATGATAAAAATTTGCTACTATAGGTCACTAATATGGCAACACAACTATAAGAACTATGACTAAAATGCAAACAAGCGCTGCCCAAGCGGTGGCACTGATGGACTTAACAACTCTGAATGACAGCGACACAACACAAACCATTAATAACTTGGTTGCCAGTATTGAGCCAACGTTAGGCATTCCTGCAGCGGTTTGTGTGTATAGCCAGTTTGTTAGCGATGCAAAGCTTGCTCTCGCTGAGCGCGAACTACAGCAAGTCAAAGTGGCTACAGTTACTAACTTTCCTAGTGGGGAGCAATCGTTAGAGCAAGTGTTAAATGAAACCCTGTTTGCCATTGAGCGCGGCGCTGATGAAATTGATTTAGTGATCCCTTATAAAGCGCTAATTGCCGGTGATGAGCGCAAAGTTTTAGAGTATGTCAAAGCGTCAAAAGAGGCATGTGGCACTCAAGCGCAGCTTAAAGTCATTATCGAAAGTGGCGAATTAAGCGATGACCTCATTGTAACAGCAACAAAGCTGGCAATTGATGGCGGCGCTGACTTTGTTAAAACCAGTACCGGTAAAGTGGCTGTTAATGCAACGCTAGCTGCAACAGACATCATGTTAAGCACTATAAAAGCGAGTGGCAAAAAGGTTGGTTTTAAGGCGGCAGGCGGGGTCAGAACAGTCACCGATGCTGCTG
Organism: Pseudoalteromonas sp. S2721; assembly: GCF_005887425.1. Taxonomy (NCBI): domain Bacteria; kingdom Pseudomonadati; phylum Pseudomonadota; class Gammaproteobacteria; order Alteromonadales; family Pseudoalteromonadaceae; genus Pseudoalteromonas; species Pseudoalteromonas sp. S2721. Next base: position 21,693 of record NZ_PNCZ01000032.1, on the reverse strand, counting down.
AGTATTTAGCCCTAGCTGAGTCAATTATGGGTGAAGCGTATTTACAACCTGAGCTATTTCGTTTTGGCGCTTCTGGGTTATTAAAAGATGTGTATGCAACATTAAATGAATCGTGAAAGTGAACAAGAAAAAATAGCGCTCGAGCATGGCGCAGCAAAATTGTTTTTGCGCTGTTACGAAAAGCAGTTTGGCGTAAGTATGCGCAATATTTGGCATAACACGCCGAGCAAACCAGACGTGAGTTGTTACAAAGGTGATGAACGGCTTGATATTGAAGTTGCACATTTATATGCCAGCGAAACAGAGGCAATGGCGGTGTTAGGTCGGCCGCTGTCTATCTCAATGCAACGAGATCTTGCTGAAATGGCTTTAGCACCGAGTAACGAGCGTTTGCACTGTGCTTTACATCGCTTGCTGGCACAAAAAGCTAAGAAACACTACGAGTCTACTCAGCCTTGGTTATTAATTCGAAATGCCAGTACTATATGGCATCTTGATGATTTTAAGTCAGTACTTACTCACCTTGATGTGCCTAAGCATCATCCATTTCAACAAATTTGGTTGTTATGTGATTTTTATCGTGGTGAGTTATTACAAATTTTATAACTAAGGTTGTAAACAGCCAGTGCTGGCACTGGCTGTTAGTTTGCTTAGTTAAATTTAAACATACTGCCAAAGCTTTCTAAACTTGATTTGTTCGTTTTGGCAATACACCCTGAATCATCAAGAGACTTTTTAGTTGTCTCATCAGCAAGGCCTGTCACTTTCAGCTTTTTTTCTTGCTGATACTCAGTGAGAGCAATCACCGTTGCTTGATCGTACTCTACGTCTTCTATTTCATATTCTTCGTAGTGAGGCTGCCTTTTCAAATAACCCAAACAAACCAAGTTCAGTCGTGACATCGCTAAGTCTGTTTTTTCGTAGTAAGGCATTCTGTGAGTTGGAACACTAACCGATGCAACTGGCTTTTTAGCGGGTGCTGCTGCGGTTACTTTTAGTGGTGCAGGGGCTGTATGGCCAGCTGCAATGGTGTTATCACTATTATAGCGATAATAAGTTGTTGGCACTTTTGACTCTAAAAACTCAACAGCTTTTACGATCACTTCGCGCAATGCTTTTTCTTTTGGTGTGTTTGACCAGCTACTTAGATTACCACCAACAAGTGCGCCACCAAAATTGGTAGCTGCAGATGTAAAGTCAAAATCTTTACTGCCACCTTCAACGCTTGTAGCGGCTAAAATACGAGAAGTACGCGTATCGATTAATCGTAAATCAATCGCCATGTGCGAACTTGAAAAACCCGCCGATACCGAGCTAAATACATCACCGATAAAGCCACCACTGCCGACACGAGTGCCTGAGTTGTCATCATCAAACTCTGTGACTGCGGCAACCACAACAATTTCGGCTCCCTCTATTTCACCATACGCAGCACCAGAAGCTGCACTCACACGGCCTGACACAGCAAGGTCTTGTTCTGATAATACGGCATCAAGTGCTTGTCGCTCTAAAACAATGAACCGATTGGTGCTAACTAATGCGGTTGTAAGTTGATCGGCCATACCTTCACCAATTTCTTTACGCCACCAACGTGAATCGTTTGATTTATCAGTAAAGCGGGCAACAGCGATCCGAGCTTTTGGGCCATTGTATTGCTGCTGTGCAACTTCGTTTATATCTGGGCTATTGGTATTGCTGGTGGTTGTCGAAGTACTCTGGCATGCAGTCAGTGCCGCAGCAAGTAACGTAATCGAAATTGCTTTGTGTGTTTTGGTGAGCATATGACTTTCCTTAACTTATATCTCATGCAGTAAATAACGCCGCACTATGGGCTTTGTTGTTATTGACGTTTGTATGGATAAGCTATAAAAATCAGTGTTTTATTAATAGCACTCAGGCGAAAACTTTATTCACTGACGCGAAATTCGGCATGTTTTTGATGTTTTTCTCGATACTGTTTTGGTGATAAGCCAACATAGCTCTTAAAGCTTCGGGCAAAATAGCTTTGTGAACTAAAACCTGCTTGCTCTGCGACTTGACCAATTGCTAGTTCGCTATCGATTAGCTGTTTTTTTGCAAACTCTAAGCGAGTATTGCGTAAATAATCAGAAGGTGTTTGTGAGTACAAGGCTTTCATTTTTAGTTGCAGCGCACGGGGACTTAAACATAACGCAGAGGCTAGCTGCTCAACCGAGAAGCTTTCATCTTGGTAGTGTGCTTGTACTGTCTGCTTAAGCTTTTCAGTGAAGGAATAATCTTTATTTTGCACAGTTACTGCAGCTGTATCGCTATTCAGAGGAGCTGCCAGTTGTGCTGTTAGGTGCTGGTTTAAAATTTGTCTCAGATTAAGCAGTCCTTTTACTCTACTTACTAGTAGAGTAGGTTCAAAAGGCTTACTTAAAAAGTCATCAGCTAATAAATCCAGCCCTTTTAAGCGGCTGTGGGTATCTGCTTTAGCTGAAAGTAATAATACTGGAATGTGGCTGGTGGCCGGATTTGCTCGAAGGGCTGCTAGTAGTTGATAACCATCCATATTTGGCATCATCACATCACTAATAATGAGCTCAGGTAAGTTTGACTGGCAAAGGTCGAGAGCTTGCTGACCATCAGTTGCACAAATGCAGTTAAACTCTTTATTAAATAAAGAAAGGAGTAGCTCTGCCATTTCCTCATTATCTTCAACAATCAGCAGTGTTGGTTGTGAGGTATGAACTTGCATAGCGCTACTTGCTTGATTATCAGCACTTTCAATCATAGGTAATGACACAGTAAAGCAGCTACCTTCAGCGATTTTACTGCTTACACTAATAGAACCACCGTATTGTTCAACGAGTTGTTTTACTAAGCTCAGGCCAATACCACTTCCTGCTTCTGACGATGTTAAGCGAGTAAAGCGCTGAAAAATCGACTGCTGATGCTCACTGGCAATACCCACACCAGTATCAGTAATTTTAAACTGTAACGCTTGTTGTACTTCACTAAGGTGAATATCGACTGTGCCACCTGCAGGGGTGTACTTAAGAGCGTTGCTTATCAGATTACTAAAAATCGAGTGAGCATGCTCAGGAGCAAGGTTAATCTTAAGTGCTGTAGTGGTGGTGTCAGTGAAGCTAAATTGCAGCTGTTTTTGCTCATACAGAGGCCTGAAATCCGCCACTAAATCTGTTAAAAATGGCGTAATAGAATAGGGGCTGACAGTGTAAATTGCCGTGCTTGGGCGTTGACTCAATTGTAAAAGTTGATTGATTAGCTCTAGTAAGCGTTGGCAGTTTCGTTTAATACTGGCTAGTTGCGTTTGAGCTTTTGGATCGGCATTGCTTCGCTGCAACTGACTGATAGGAGCGAGTATTAAGCTAAGTGGTGTTTTGAGTTCGTGGCTAATGTTATCTAAAAACTGGTCTTTTAATTTGTTTAGCTCAATTTCGGTTTGCTTCTCTTGCTCTGCTAGTTTGCGCTTGTACAAGGCATTTAACACAAGCCAAGTCAGTGCTAAAGCAAACACAAAGTAAATACAGTAGGCTAGTTTAGTTTGCCACCAAGGAGGCACAACAGTAAGTTCTAACAGCTGTGTACTGTCACTCCATTGACCATATTGATCTTTTGCTTTTAGCAATAACTGGTAGTGACCAGCAGGCAGCTGTGGATAGTTAATTTGTCTAAGGGATGCATCGGTATATAAAAATTGCTCATCAAAGCCAGCTAGCTTGTAGCCATATTGATAATGTTTTGGAGTCGCACCATTTTTTAATGCACTAAATTTAAAGCCGATAACCCCCGCTGATTTTGCAAACGAGAATGTCTGAGTTGCACTAGCAAGGGTATTGCTTTGCTTATCAAAATGATTACTTTTAATTGTTTGGTTATTAAGTAATAACTCAGTTAACACTGGCGTAGGGGGTGTGTGCGATAAGGTTAGTTGCTCAGGGTAAAAATGATTGTAGCCATTAATACCACCAAAAAATAACTCGCCATCGTCAGCTTGAAAGCTCGCACCTAATATAAATGATTGATGCTGAATGCCGTCTTCTGGTAGAAACTGCTGCATTTGCTGCGTGCTGGGGTTATAACGAGTGAGTCCGCCATTGGTTGCAAGCCAAAGCATGTCTTGTTTATCGGCAAGAATGTCAAAAATGTTGTCATTAGCTAAACCTTGTTGTTCAGTAATCTGTTTCACTGTGAGGGTATGCTTGTTGACTTGATTTAAGCCTTGCATGGTGCCAACCCAAATGCTGTCGTCATTCAGCAATAAAGAGGTGACCATGTTATGGCTAAGCCCTGCCTCACCAGAGCTTTGTTCATCTAATAAACTAAATTGCTCTGTTGATATATCGAGTTTATTGAGTCCTGCTCGGGTACCAATCCACAGTGCATGCTCTTTATTATCATAAGCCAAAGTAAATACGGTGTTGTTGGCAAGGCTATTTTGCGTATCACTGTGCTTATAGTGAGTTACTTTGGCAGAGGCAGGCTCGAAACGGGTTAGGCCTTGGTTACTACCAAGCCAAAGCGCACCTGTTTTGTCGCTGGTAATTGCGTAAACACGGTCACTGGCTAGCTGGTGGCTTTGCATGGTGAAAGCTGTAAACTCATCAAGGCTGTCTTGATACTTTATTAAGCCGCCTCCGTACGTACCTATCCACAACTGCTGGTTAGCGTCTTCGTGTAGGGCAAATATATTGTTATTGGTTAGGGCGTCTTTAAAGTGCTGATAACCAGAGGTTGTTTTGCGATTGAGTCCATCACGGGTACCAACCCAGACCTCACCATTGGCTCTTTTAACTATTGAACGGACAAAGTTATGACTTAACGAATTTGCTTGAGAGGTTTTTAATTGATGAGAGAACTGTTGCTGCTTAGGATCATAGCGGTGCACACCATAGCCGTCTGTGCCCAGCCAAATAATACCTTGCGAGTCTTGATAAAGAGAAAGCAAATAGTCGCTGCTTAAGCCATTGTGGTTTTGCTTGTCATGACGATGTTGAGTGAATTGCTTTTGTAAGTCAGCACCAGCAGGCAAAAAGTAGAGTCCTTGCCCATAGCTTGTAAGCCAAAGGTTTTGCTGTTGGTCAATCAGGCTGTCTGTTACCCAGGTTCCATTAAACTGTTCGATTTGTTTACTACTTTGCGTTGCTAAATTAAATATATGAAGACCTTTTTTACCGCCAATAAGCAGCTTTTTGTCATTAAGCAATTTGAGATGCCAGAGCGGCACGGAAATCTGAGCATGCTGAGTAAATTGCTCAGTAATTGGGTCAAATGAAATAAGCCCTTTATCTGTGGCAAGCCAAATTAGTTCATCGGTAATAACAATGTCTCGAATTAGTGGCTGCGCTGATTTATAGTGAAAGTGTGTAAAACTATTATTTGATACATCAAAACGGGTTAATTTCCCGTGTTCGTGACCTAGCCACATAACATCGTCTTTAGCTAACGCCATAGACCAAATTTTATCTTCACTTAGGCTTTCATTATGGTGTGTAGAAAACACCTCAAACAGACCGGTTTTAGGGTTGAGTCTATTAAGCCCTTTGCTTGCAGTCGAAAACCATAGCTGGTTTTTACTATCTCTAACACAGCCTGTAATCCAATTCCCTGAAATGCTTTTATCATCGCTGTTAGCTTTAAAACGCTTAAATTCATAACCATCAAAGCGATTTAAGCCACCTTGTGTGGCAAACCATAAAAAACCTTGTTGGTCAGTGATGCTGCAAGTGATTGAATTTTGGCTCAGGCCCTGCTGACTATTAAAAGTGCTAAGGTGTAAAGAACGGGCACTACTCTGATTAGCCATCAACAAAATGAGGCATAACAATACAATATTAAAAGGGGATTTTAATAGCAGCACACTGATCCATGTTGTTTTATGTTCCTGTAATGGGTTTATGATAAACTGCTTTTTAATCAATGTTAATATTGATTTTTAAACGAACTGATGAGATTTTAACTAATGGGTATCTTTTACTCTTGTGTTAATGAATTGCGTAAGTATAATAGGCATCCACTTTGCAGGGGCGTAGTTCCAATTGGTAGAACAGCGGTCTCCAAAACCGACGGTTGGGAGTTCGAATCTCTCCGCCCCTGCCACTTTTTACACAATGTGTGCTAAGTCTGAAATTAAAAATCGGTTTAAACAAGTCAGTTTTTAAGTTTAGATTTTAATGGATTAACCCTGCCAGAGCGCAGGGTTGTTGTGTCTGTAGTTAAGGTAAAAATATTATGAGCACGAATGTAGAAACACCATCAAGTGCGATGGATTCAGTAAAGTGGATTGTAGCAATTGCGCTACTAGCAGGCGCAGTCGTTGGTAACCACATGTATGCAGACCAATCTGTATTATTACGTGCTATTGGTGTAGTGGTTGCTGTTGCAGCTGGTTTAGGCATTGCCTCACTAACTGAAAAAGGTCGTACTTTTCTTGCGTTTGCAAAAGAAGCACGTATCGAAGTACGTAAAGTTGTGTGGCCAACTCGCCAAGAAACAACACATACGACATTAATTGTAATGGTTGCAACTGTGATTATGGCGCTTATCCTTTGGGGATTAGATGGCATTTTATTCCGCGCAGTAGGCTTTTTAACTGGATTGGAGATCTAATCCCATGTCGGATGAGAAGAACGAAAAGAAACTACGTTGGTACGTAGTACAAGCTTTCTCTGGTTACGAGAAGCGTGTAGCACAAACTATTCTTGAGCACATCAAGATCGAAGGTTTGGAAGATAGTTTTGGTGAAGTATTAGTACCAACTGAAGAAGTTGTTGAGATGCGCGCTGGCCAAAAGCGTAAGTCTGAGCGTAAATTCTTCCCAGGTTACGTACTAGTTCAAATGGACATGAACGATGCAAGCTGGCACCTAGTGAACAGCACTGCACGTGTTATGGGCTTCATTGGTGGTACGTCTGATCGTCCAGCACCAATTAGCCAAAAAGAAGCTGACCGCATCTTAAACCGTCTTCAAGAGAACTCTGAAGCACCTAAGCCAGCTACATTATTCGAGCCAGGCGAAGTTGTTCGTGTTATCGATGGTCCATTTGCTGACTTCAGCGGTGTTGTTGAAGAAGTTGATTACGAGAAGAGCCGCGTGAAAGTGTCTGTTCTTATCTTCGGTCGTTCGACACCTGTTGACCTTGAATTTGGTCAAGTTGAGCAAGACAAGTAAGTAAAAAATTAAAGCTGCCAAAATCGTTTAATATTTTGGCAATAAGCTTGAAAAAGGCCGCTGATTAACTTATAATCAGCGGCCTTTTTGTGTTAGGGCAAGTTACAACTTGTTTTATCACTAAAAAGTGAGAACCAATTTTTAAACTGGGAAGCCGTTAGAGTACGCGTCCTCGCGCGCACAAGGCTATGACCCACCAAATGAGGTATTTATTATGGCTAAAAAAGTTGAAGCTATTATCAAGCTACAAGTTGCCGCTGGTATGGCTAACCCTAGTCCTCCAGTAGGTCCAGCACTAGGTCAACACGGTGTAAACATCATGGAATTCTGTAAAGCGTTCAACGCACGTACAGAATCTATCGAAAAAGGCGCTCCAGTTCCTGTAGTGATCTCTGTTTACGGTGACCGTTCTTTCACGTTCGACATGAAAACTCCACCGGCTGCTTACTTACTTAAGAAAGCTGCAGGCATCAAATCAGGTTCTGGCCGTCCTAACACTGAAAAAGTGGGTACAGTAACTCGTGCTCAACTTGAAGAAATCGTTGAGACAAAACGACCTGACCTTACAGCGGCTGATATGGACGCTGCAGTTCGCACTATCGCAGGTTCTGCGCGTGCGATGGGCTTGAACGTAGAGGACTAAGATAATGGCAAAATTAACTAAACGTATGCGTACTATCCGCGAAAAAGTGGATGTAACTAAAGATTACGAAATCAACGAAGCAGTTGCTCTTTTAAAAGAGTTAGCGACAGCTAAATTCGTAGAAAGTGTTGACGTTGCTGTTAACCTTGGTATCGATGCTCGTAAATCTGACCAAAACGTACGTGGTGCAACTGTACTACCTAACGGTACTGGTCGTGAAGTTCGTGTTGCTGTATTCACACAAGGCGCTAACGCAGATGCTGCGAAAGAAGCTGGTGCTGAATTAGTGGGCATGGAAGATCTTGCTGATCTAGTTAAGAAAGGCGAGATGAACTTTGACGTTGTTGTTGCATCTCCAGACGCTATGCGTGTTGTTGGTCAACTAGGTCAAATCTTAGGTCCACGTGGTCTAATGCCAAACCCTAAAACTGGTACTGTAACGCCTAACGTTGCAGAAGCAGTTAAAAACGCGAAAGCAGGTCAAGTTCGTTACCGTAACGACAAGAACGGTATCATCCATACTACTATCGGTAAGGTTGATTTCACTGCTGAGCAACTTCAACAAAACCTTGAAGCTCTTATTGTTGCGCTTAAGAAGGCTAAACCTTCTCAAGCAAAAGGTACTTACGTGAAGAAAGTAACTATCTCTACAACAATGGGCGCAGGTGTTGCTGTTGACCAAAACTCTCTAAGCACAGTTGTTGCTTAATTAAGAGTTTACATGGCGCGAAATTTGAACTATAATTTTGCGCCATTTTGTTGAGAAAGTTAATTTCGAAACAAGTAAAGAATTCGGGTTGAAGTCCATAATTTCGTAATGCCTTCGGGTAAAAACGATAAATTGGACTTCCGTCCAAGACCGTAGGCGGCTTCGGCCTTAATATTTTACCTACGTAGACGGTGTGAATCCCCAGATAGATTTTTCCTAATCTTCTGGCTCTCGCCGTAAAAAGCATCTCCATCTTAGATGGGGAAGAGTAGAACAGGGAAGCCAATTTCGGCAACCCATTAAACCAGGAGTAACACCCATGGCTTTAAATCTTCAAGGCAAAAAAGCAATTGTTGCTGAAGTCAACGAAGCAGCCACTGGTGCTCTTTCTGCAGTTGTTGCAGATTCTCGTGGTGTAACAGTTGGTGCTATCACTGCCCTTCGTAAAGAAGCTCGTGAAGCTGGTGTATGGATGAAAGTTGTTCGTAACACTTTAGCTAAACGTGCTGTTGAAGGTACAGATTTTGAGTGCCTTTCTGACTCACTTGTAGGTCCAAGCTTAATCGCTTTCTCTTCAGAGCACCCAGGTGCTGCTGCGCGTATCTTCAAAGATTTCGCGAAGAAGAACGAGAAATTCGAAGTTAAGACGGCTGCATTTGAAGGTAACGTAGTAGACGCAGCTATGCTAGCAACTCTACCTACTTACGACGAAGCTGTTGCACGCTTAATGAGCGCTATGAAAGAAGCGTCTGCAGGTAAATTGTGTAAAACAATTGAAGCAGTACGTGTACAGAAAGAAGAGCAAGCTGCTTAATTTTAAGCTGTTTTTTTGTTCACTTTCGGTGTAATATTTTTTTTGGGCTATATTTAGTCCGTAATAATTAGGAAATTTGTAATGTCTGTAACTAAAGACCAAATCCTTGATGCTATTGCTGAAATGTCAGTAATGGACGTTGTTGCTCTAGTTGAAGCAATGGAAGAAAAATTCGGCGTAACTGCAGCTGCTGCTGTTGTTGCTGGTCCTGCTGCTGAAGCAGCTGAAGAAAAGACTGAGTTCGACGTAATCCTTACTGGCGCTGGCGCTAACAAGGTTGCAGCTATCAAAGCTGTACGTGGTGCTACTGGTCTTGGCCTTAAAGAAGCTAAAGCACTTGTTGAAGCTGCTCCTGCACCTATCAAAGAAGGTGTATCTAAAGAAGAAGCTGAAGCACTTGCAAAAGACCTTACTGAAGCTGGTGCTGAAGTTGAGGTTAAGTAATCTAGCTTACGCTAGGTTCGCTGCCTGAGTAATCAGGCAAGGGCTGGTGATTATTTAATCACCGGCCTTTTTGCGCTATAGAGCGATGCAATCCTGTAACGCAAATAAAATCTAATTTTCTCTTTACTTTCAAGTTGTTACCTATTTTGGTGTTGAAAGTGTCAGAGCAAAATAGAACAACAATTTAATGTTGTACATCTTGGCTTAGATGCCAGTTAAGTCTGTTCTTACAAGAACAGGTCGGGTCAAAGATCAGCAAGCTGAGGAACCCCATGGCTTACTCTTATTCTGAAAAGAAACGTATCCGTAAGGATTTTGGTAAACGTCCACAAGTTTTGGATATACCTTTCTTACTGTCGACGCAGTTAGAATCGTTTAAAAAATTCTTAGTCCCTGACGCTGATGGCGATCACGGTTTGGAAGCTGCTTTCCGTTCTGTGTTTCCTATCAAAAGCTACTCGGGAAATTCTGAGCTTCAATACGTAAGTTATCGTATTGGTGAGCCAGTATTCGATGTAAAAGAATGTCAAATTCGCGGTGTGACTTATTCTGCTCCACTTCGCGTAAAATTGCGTCTTGTGGTGATGGACAAAGAAGCACCAGGCACAGTTAAAGACATTAAAGAGCAAGAAGTTTACATGGGCGAAATTCCGCTCATGACTGATACCGGTACCTTTGTTATCAATGGTACAGAGCGTGTTATCGTTTCTCAGCTACACCGTAGCCCTGGTGTATTCTTTGATAACGACCGCGGTAAAACTCACTCGTCAGGTAAAGTACTTTATAACGCGCGTGTAATTCCTTACCGTGGTTCATGGTTAGACTTCGAGTTTGATGCAAAAGATAACCTTTATGTACGTATTGACCGTCGTCGTAAATTACCGGCGTCAATCATCTTACGTGCACTTGAGTACTCAACGGATGAAATCCTAGAGATATTCTTCGATACAACTGCGTTTGAAGTTGCTGACGGTAAAGTTCTTATGGAACTTGTTCCTTCACGCTTACGTGGTGAAACTGCCGCTTTTGATATCAAAGGCGAAGACGGTGAAGTCCTTGTTGAAGCGGGTCGTCGTATTACTGCGCGTCACATCAAGAACATCGAGAAAAAAGGTATTAACCAATTAGAAGTACCGCATGAGTACATCATTGGTCGTGTTGTAGCTAAAAACTATGTTGATGAGTCAACGGGTGAGATCATCGCAAACGCGAATGACGAGCTATCACTTGAGCTAATGGCTGAATTGGTTAAAGCAGGTCACACTAAGATTGATACACTATATATCAACGAAGTGGACAGCGGCGCCTACATGTCAGATACATTACGTATCGACACAACAAGCAACCGTTTAGAAGCATTAGTAGAAATTTATCGCATGATGCGCCCAGGCGAGCCACCGACGAAAGACGCGGCTGAAGCCTTATTTGATAACTTGTTCTTCTCTGACGAGCGTTACGATTTATCAACAGTTGGTCGTATGAAGTTCAATAGCCGTGTAGGTTATGACTCAGATACTGGCCCTGGCACATTATCGAAAGAAGACATCGTAGCTGTTATGAAAGTGCTTATCGCTATTCGTAACGGTGTTGGCGATGTTGATGATATCGACCACTTAGGCAACCGTCGTATCCGTAGTGTTGGCGAAATGGCTGAGAACCAATTCCGCGTTGGTCTAGTACGTGTTGAGCGTGCTGTACGTGAGCGTTTAAGCTTAGGTGACCTTGACGCTGTAATGCCACAAGATCTTATTAACGCTAAGCCTATTTCGGCTGCGGTTAAAGAGTTCTTTGGTTCATCTCAGTTATCACAGTTCATGGACCAAAATAACCCGCTTTCAGAAGTAACGCACAAGCGTCGTATTTCTGCATTAGGCCCGGGTGGTTTAACACGTGAACGCGCTGGCTTCGAGGTTCGAGACGTTCACGTAACTCACTATGGTCGTGTATGTCCAATCGAAACGCCTGAGGGTCCAAACATCGGTCTAATTAACTCATTGTCTACGTACGCACGTACCAATGACTATGGTTTCTTAGAAACACCTTACCGTAAAGTGGTAAACGGTGTAGTTACTGATGAAGTAGATTACTTATCAGCCATTGAAGAAGGTCAGTTTGTTATCGCTCAGGCGAACTCAAACTTGAACGAAAACAATGAGTTTGTTGATGAACTAATTCCATGTCGTCACAAAGGTGAATCAACCTTTATGGGCAAAATGGACCAACAATATATGGACGTATCACCACAACAGGTGATCTCTGTAGCGGCAGCACTTATCCCGTTCCTAGAACACGATGATGCTAACCGTGCATTGATGGGTTCAAACATGCAACGTCAAGCCGTACCAACACTTATCGCGGACAAACCGCTGGTAGGTACAGGTATCGAGCTTACACTAGCGAAAGATTCTGGTGTAACTATCGTTGCTAAGCGTGGTGGTGAAGTAATGTATGCGGATGCAAGCCGCATCGTTGTAAATGTACATGAAGATGAGCGTATTCCAGGTGAAGCGGGCATCGATATTTACAACCTTACTAAATACACTCGCTCAAACCAAAATACATGTATTAACCAAAAACCAACTTGTATGGTTGGTGAGCCGGTAACACGTGGTGACGTATTAGCAGATGGTCCTTCGACTGACCTAGGTGACTTAGCACTTGGTCAAAACCTTCGCGTGGCATTCATGCCATGGAACGGTTATAACTTCGAGGATTCAATCCTACTATCTGAGCGTGTAGTTCAAGAAGATCGTCTAACGACTATCCACATTCAAGAACTACAATGTATCGCACGTGATACTAAATTAGGTCCTGAAGAGATCACAGCAGATATCCCTAACGTAGGTGAGTCTGCACTAGGCAAGCTTGATGAATCAGGCGTTGTTTATATCGGTGCTGAAGTTAAAGGCGGCGATATCCTAGTAGGTAAAGTGACTCCGAAAGGCGAAACGCAATTAACACCAGAAGAAAAGCTACTACGTGCTATCTTCGGTGAGAAAGCGTCAGACGTTAAAGACAGCTCTTTACGCGTACCAAACTCTGTAACTGGTACTGTAATCGACGTACAAGTTTTCACCCGTGACGGTGTTGAAAAAGATAAGCGTGCGTTAGAAGTTGAAGACATGCAGCTTCGCGAAGCGAAGAAAGACTTCAACGAAGAGTTCCGTATCTTAGAAGCAGGTGTATTAGATCGTGCTCGTAAGTTACTTGTTGACGCAGGTCTGAACGCAGATTCAATTGCATCACTAAATGCTGAAAAGCTGCTTACTCAAAGCCTTGCCGAAGAAGACAAGCAAGCTGAACTTGAGCAACTAGCTGCCCAGTACGATGAGCTTAAAGCTGAATACGATAAGAAGTTTGAAAACAAACGTCGTAAGATCACTCAAGGTGATGACTTAGCACCAGGCGTACTTAAGATTGTTAAAGTATACCTAGCTGTTAAACGTCGTATCCAACCAGGTGATAAGATGGCGGGTCGTCACGGTAACAAAGGTGTTATCTCGACTATCGTACCAGTAGAAGATATGCCATACGATGACAAAGGTCGTACGGTAGACATCGTTCTGAACCCGCTAGGTGTACCATCACGTATGAACATCGGTCAGATCCTAGAAACACACATGGGTCTTGCTGCACGTGGTGTGGGTGAGCGTTTAGAAGAAATGATGAAAGAGCAGCGTGAACTGCACGAAATCCGTAGCTTCGTTAAGAAAGTTTACGAATTAGGTGATTGTCGTCAGAAAGTTGATATCGACTCGTTCTCTGATGATGAAGTTCGTCGCTTAGCTGATAACTTGAAAGGTGGTTTACCGATCGCAACTCCAGCCTTTGATGGTGCTCGTGAAAGCGAAATCAAAGACTTACTAGAGCTTGGTGGTTATCCAAGAAGCGGTCAAGTTACACTTTATGATGGCCGTACTGGCGATCAGTTCGAACGTCAAGTAACTGTTGGTTACATGTACATGCTGAAACTTAACCACTTGGTTGATGACAAGATGCACGCACGTTCAACTGGTTCTTACAGCCTTGTTACTCAGCAGCCGCTGGGTGGTAAAGCTCAGTTCGGTGGCCAGCGTTTCGGTGAGATGGAGGTGTGGGCACTAGAAGCTTACGGTGCTGCATATACTCTACAAGAAATGCTAACAGTGAAATCGGATGACGTGAACGGTCGTACTAAGATGTATAAGAACATCGTAGATGGTAACCATAAGATGGAGCCAGGTATGCCAGAATCGTTCAACGTATTGTTGAAAGAAATCCGCTCACTGGGTATCAACATCGAGTTGGAAGAAAATTAAGCCATTTAGGTGCGGCGTAAGCCGCACCTGTTAGGCCGAATAGAATGTAGGGGCGATTGGTTCGCCCTCAAGATTAACCTCCGACAGGAGAGCTAAGGTGAAAGACTTACTTAAGTTTCTGAAGCAACAAAATAAGACCGAAGAATTCGATGCAATTCGCATTGGTCTTGCTTCGCCAGATATGGTTCGTTCATGGTCATACGGTGAAGTAAAGAAACCTGAGACAATCAACTACCGTACTTTCAAGCCTGAGCGCGACGGCTTATTCTGTGCCCGTATTTTCGGCCCAGTGAAAGATTATGAGTGTTTATGTGGTAAATATAAGCGCCTTAAGCACCGTGGTGTTATTTGTGAAAAGTGTGGCGTTGAAGTAACGCTAACTAAAGTGCGTCGTGACCGTATGGGTCACATTGAGCTTGCGAGCCCAGTTGCGCACATTTGGTTCTTAAAATCATTACCGTCACGTATTGGCTTAATGCTAGACATGACACTTCGTGACATCGAGCGCGTACTTTACTTCGAATCATTCGTAGTAACTGAGCCTGGTATGACAACGCTTGAACGTGGTCAGCTTTTAGGTGAAGAAGAGTACCTAGATGCACTTGAAGAGCACGGTGATGAGTTTGAAGCGAAGATGGGTGCAGAAGCAGTATTAGACTTGCTTCGTGAACTTGATCTTGGCCAATTAATTGCTGAAATGCGTGAAGAGTTACCAACAATTAACTCTGAAACTAAGCGTAAGAAGATCACTAAACGTCTTAAATTAATGGAATCTTTCCACCAATCAGGTAACAACCCTGAGTGGATGATCATGACAGTACTTCCAGTACTTCCGCCTGATCTACGTCCATTAGTACCACTAGACGGTGGTCGTTTTGCGACTTCTGATCTGAATGACCTTTACCGTCGTGTTATTAACCGTAATAACCGTCTTAAGCGTCTATTAGATCTAGCAGCACCAGACATTATCGTACGCAACGAAAAACGTATGTTACAAGAAGCGGTAGATGCGCTACTTGATAACGGTCGTCGCGGTCGTGCGATCACAGGTTCTAACAAACGTCCTCTTAAATCGCTTGCTGATATGATCAAAGGTAAGCAAGGTCGTTTCCGTCAGAACTTACTTGGTAAACGTGTAGATTACTCTGGCCGTTCTGTAATCACAGTAGGTCCTACGCTTAAACTACACCAGTGTGGTCTTCCTAAGAAGATGGCACTTGAGCTATTCAAACCATTTATCTACGGCAAATTAGAGCGTCGCGGCATGGCTACGACTATCAAAGCTGCTAAGAAGATGGTTGAGCGTGAAGTGGCAGAAGTATGGGATGTATTAGACGAAGTAATTCGTGAACATCCAGTATTACTTAACCGTGCACCAACACTTCACCGTTTGGGTATCCAAGCGTTCGAACCTGTGCTTATCGAAGGTAAAGCGATCCATTTACACCCATTAGTTTGTGCGGCGTACAACGCTGACTTCGATGGTGACCAAATGGCGGTACACGTACCGTTAACGCTTGAAGCACAGTTAGAAGCACGTGCTCTAATGATGTCTACAAACAACATCCTATCTCCAGCGAATGGTGAGCCAATCATCGTTCCTTCACAGGACGTTGTATTAGGTCTTTACTACATGACTCGTGATCGCATCAATGCGAAAGGCGAAGGTACTGTATTTAAAGATCCTAAAGAAGCTGAAAAAGCATACCGCAGTGGTAATGCTGAGCTACATGCGCGCGTAAAAGTACGTATTAGCGAAACAGTTGACAATGAAGAAGGTGAAGCAGTTGAGCAAGTATCTATTGTTGAAACAACAGTAGGTCGTGCAATTCTTTCACTAATCCTACCTAAAGGCATGCCGTTTGAGTTAATCAACCAAGCCCTAGGTAAGAAACAAATTTCTGGCTTATTAAACGAGTGTTACCGTCGTCTAGGTCTTAAAGATACCGTTATCTTTGCTGACCAAGTAATGTACACAGGTTTCCACTACGCAATGAAGTCAGGTGTTTCAATCGGTATCGATGACTTAGTTATCCCACCGGTTAAAGCAGAAATCATTGAATCAGCGGAAGCTGAAGTAACTGAAATCAACCAACAATTCCAATCAGGTCTTGTAACGGCTGGTGAAAAGTACAACAAAGTTATCGATATCTGGTCACGTGTAAATGAAAACTTATCACGTGAGATGATGGCGAACTTATCAAAAGACACTGTAATCAACGCGAAAGGCGAAGAAGAAGAGCAATCTTCATTTAACTCAGTGTTTATGATGGCAGACTCAGGTGCACGTGGTAGCGCCGCTCAGATCCGTCAGTTAGCGGGTATGCGTGGTCTAATGGCACGTCCAGATGGTTCAATCATCGAGACACCAATCACGGCGAACTTCCGTGAAGGTCTAAACGTACTACAGTACTTCATCTCAACGCACGGTGCGCGTAAAGGTCTTGCCGATACAGCACTTAAAACAGCAAACTCGGGTTACTTAACGCGTCGTCTAGTAGACGTTGCACAAGACTTAGTAATCAACGAAGACGACTGTGGCACAGAAGATGGCTTAACAATGAAACCGCTTATCGAAGGTGGTGACGTTGTAGAAGCACTTCGTGAACGTGTACTAGGTCGTGTTGTTGCTGAAGATGTATTAATTCCAAATACTAACGAAGTACTTGTTGAGCGTAACGTTATGCTTGACGAAAAACTGTGTGACCTTTTAGAAGAGCACTCAGTGGATGAAGTACGCGTTCGTTCAGTAATCACTTGTGATAATGACTTTGGTGTATGTGCTAAGTGTTACGGTCGTGACCTTGCGCGTGGCCACATCATCAACCCAGGTGAGTCAGTAGGTGTTATCGCGGCACAATCAATCGGTGAGCCGGGTACACAGCTTACGATGCGTACCTTCCACATCGGTGGTGCGGCATCTCGAGCGTCTGCTGAAAACAGTGTACAAGTTAAAACTAACGGTACATTGAAGTTACACAATGCGAAGTACGTATTAAACACAGACGGTAAGATTGTTATCACGTCTCGTTCAACAGAGATCACTATCATCGATAGCTTTGGTCGTGAGAAAGAGCGTTATAAAGTACCTTACGGTGCGGTGTTAGCAGTACAAGATAATGCAGAAGTTCAAGGTAACGACATCGTTGCTACTTGGGACCCGCATAGTCACCCAATCGTTCTTGAGCACAAGTCAAAAATCTCATTCAGCGACATTGATGACTCAAATACCGAAGCACAAACAGACGAGTTAACTGGTTTAACACGTGTGGTTGTTAAAGACTTAGGTAAAGCGAATGCGAAAGAACCTAAACTAATCATCGAAAGCGATGAGCGTGGTCTGCAAGAAACACGTCTTCCTTCATTCACAACGATTGAAGTAACAGACGGTGCAACTGCAAACCCAGGTGACGTACTAGCACGTATTCCGCAAGAAGGTTCGAAGACTCGTGATATCACGGGTGGTCTACCTCGCGTAGCTGACTTATTCGAAGCACGTAAGCCGAAAGATCCTGCAATCCTTGCAGAAATCACAGGTACTATCAGCTTCGGTAAAGAAACTAAAGGTAAGAAGCGTCTTGTAATCACTCCTGCTGAGGGTGACGCATACGAAGAGATGATCCCTAAATGGCGTCAACTTAACGTGTTCGAAGGTGAGCAAGTGTCTAAAGGTGAGGTTATCGCCGATGGTCCTGAGTCACCACATGACATCTTACGCCTACGTGGTGTAACTCATGTAGCTAACTACATCGTTAACGAAGTGCAAGAGGTTTACCGCTTGCAAGGCGTTAAGATCAATGACAAGCACATTGAGACAATCATTCGTCAGATGCTACGTAAATGTATCATCCTTGACGGCGGTGACACTGAGTTCTTAGCCGGTGAACAAGTTGAAGTAGCACGCGTTAATATTTCTAACCGTGAACTTGAGAAACAAGGCAAGATCCCAGCGAAGTTTGAAATCCAGTTAATGGGTATCACTAAAGCGTCACTTGCAACAGAATCTTTCATTTCTGCAGCATCGTTCCAGGAGACAACTCGTGTCCTAACTGAAGCCGCTGTAAATGGTAAGAGCGATGAGCTTCGTGGTCTGAAAGAAAACGTAATCGTGGGTCGTCTGATCCCAGCTGGTACAGGCTTTGCGTATCACCAAGACCGTTTAAACCGTCGCAAGCAAGGTGAAATCGTTGAAGAGCAAACAGTAAGCGCTGAAGAGGCAACTCAAGCACTTACTGACGCACTAAACGCAGATATCTCTGGAAACCAATAATCTCAGCTTAATCAATAGATTAAGAAATCGTAAGGCAGTTATCTTCTGCCTTACGATGAGTTAAGGTTGACAGGTTAAACTTTGCTCATTAAAATTCCGCCACCCATTTGCCTGCACGTTTTGTAACGAGCATGTAAACAGGGCGGATTTTTTTATTTTTTCAGTAGTAATTTTAATTTCAGGAGCTATTTAAATGGCAACTATTAACCAGCTAGTGCGTAAGCCACGTCGTAGCAAAGTTACTAAAAGTAACTCAGCTGCACTTAAAGCTTGTCCGCAAAAGCGTGGTGTATGTACTCGTGTATATACAACTACACCTAAGAAACCAAACTCTGCATTACGTAAAGTAGCGCGTGTTCGTTTAACTAACGGTTTCGAAGTAACATCTTACATTGGTGGTGAAGGCCACAACTTACAAGAGCACAGTGTAATCCTAATCCGTGGTGGTCGTGTTAAAGACTTACCAGGTGTGCGTTTCCACACTGTACGTGGTGCACTTGACTGTGCAGGCGTTAGCGACCGTCGTCAAGCTCGTTCTAAATACGGTGCTAAACGCCCTAAGGGCTAATGGTTCTCCGTTAGTAAGGCCAAGCACTAAATTTTTAAATTAATTGTTTTGGGTATTGACTCTAAAAGAGCAAACCTGAAGATACCGGAGATACAAAATGCCTAGAAGACGCGTAATAGGTCAACGTAAAATTCTTCCAGATCCTAAGTTCGGATCGGAACTTCTTGCTAAATTCGTTAACGTAGTAATGTTAGACGGCAAGAAATCTACTGCTGAAAAAATCGTTTATGGTGCGTTAGACGTGGCTGCTGAGAAATCAGGCAAGTCGCACCTTGAAATCTTTGAAGCTGCACTTGAAAACGTTCGCCCACAGGTAGAGGTTAAATCTCGCCGTGTTGGTGGTTCAACGTACCAAGTACCAGTTGAAGTACGTCCAGTACGTCGCAACGCATTAGGTATGCGTTGGTTAGTAGACGCTGCACGTAAGCGTGGCGAAAAATCTATGGGCTTACGTTTAGCTCAAGAAATCGTTGACGCTGCTGACAACAAAGGCACTGCGGTTAAGAAACGTGAAGACGTTCACCGTATGGCTGAAGCGAATAAAGCATTCGCTCATTACCGTTGGTAATCTGCCCTTAACCTTTAAGAGGATCATATGGCACGTACAACTCCACTTGAGCGCTATCGCAATATCGGTATTTGCGCTCACGTAGATGCAGGTAAAACCACCACAACAGAACGTGTTCTGTTCTACACGGGTCTTTCTCATAAGATCGGTGAAGTACATGATGGTGCTGCAACTATGGATTGGATGGAGCAGGAACAAGAGCGTGGTATCACAATCACTTCTGCTGCAACAACGTGTTTCTGGAAAGGGATGGACGCTCAATTTGACGACCATCGCATCAATATCATTGATACGCCAGGACACGTAGATTTCACTATCGAAGTAGAGCGTTCTTTACGCGTACTAGATGGTGCGGTAGTTGTTCTTTGTGCTTCATCTGGTGTACAGCCGCAAACTGAGACAGTTTGGCGTCAGGCGAACAAATACGAAGTTCCTCGCATGATCTTCGTAAACAAAATGGATCGCACTGGCGCTGACTTCTTAACAGTTGTGGACCAGGTGAAATCTCGTCTTGGAGCAACGCCTGTTCCAATTCAGCTACCAATTGGTGCTGAAGACGACTTTAAAGGTGTTATTGACCTTATTAAGATGAAAGCCATTAACTGGAATGCCGAAGATCAAGGCATGACTTTCTCTTATGAGGCCATTCCGGCAGAGCTTCTGGAGCTTGCAGAAGAATGGCGTTCTCACATGGTTGAGAGCGCTGCTGAAGCATCAGAAGAACTAATGGACAAATATCTAGAAGGTGAAGACCTGACCGAAGCTGAAATTAAAGCAGCTTTACGTCAGCGCACATTAGCAAACGAAATTGTTCCAATGACGTGTGGTAGTGCATTTAAGAATAAGGGTGTTCAAGCTGTGCTTGATGCTGTTATCGAATATATGCCTGCGCCAACACAAGTGAAACAAATCCAAGGTATCGTTGAAGATGGTACTGAGGAAGAACGTCCTGCTGATGACAACGCACCGTTTGCCGCACTTGCTTTTAAGATTGCGACAGACCCGTTCGTTGGCACCTTGACCTTCTTCCGTGTTTACTCTGGTACTGTTAAACAGGGTGATGCGGTATACAATCCAGTTAAAAGTAAGCGTGAGCGACTTGGTCGTATCGTTCAGATGCATTCAAACTCACGTGAAGAGATCAAAGTAGTCTACGCAGGCGACATCGCAGCGGCTATTGGTCTTAAAGACGTAACAACAGGTGAGACACTGTGTGATCCGAACTCAATCATTACGCTTGAGCGTATGGAGTTCCCAGAGCCAGTTATCTCTGTTGCGGTTGAGCCTCGCACAGTCGTTGACCAAGATAAGATGGGTATCGCGTTAGGTAAACTAGCGGCAGAAGATCCGTCTTTCAGAGTACAAACTGACGAAGAATCAGGCCAGACTATTATTTCTGGTATGGGTGAACTTCACCTTGATATCATTGTCGACCGTATGAAACGTGAATTCAGTGTTGAATGTAACGTTGGTAAGCCACAGGTAGCATACCGTGAAGCTATCCGTTCAACTGTTGAAGTTGAAGGGAAGTTCGTACGTCAATCAGGTGGTCGTGGTCAATATGGTCACGTCTGGCTTAAACTTGAACCGATGGATATTTCGGAAGATGATGCACCAACTTACGAATTCGTTAACGAAATCGTTGGTGGTTCAGTTCCTAAAGAATACATCCCTGCGGTAGACAAAGGCATCCAAGAGCAAATGGCTCAAGGTGTGCTTGCAGGCTACCCATTACTTGGCGTTAAAGCGACTCTATATGATGGTTCATTCCATGATGTAGACTCGAATGAAATGGCATTTAAGATTGCAGGTTCAATGGCGATGAAGAAAGGTGCGCTTGAAGCAAACCCTGCTCTTCTAGAACCAGTAATGAAGGTTGAAGTTATCACTCCTGAAGAAAACATGGGTGATGTAGTTGGTGACTTAAACCGTCGCCGCGGCATGATCGAAGGCATGGAAGAAGCATTCGGTGGTCTTAAGCAAATTAATGCGCAAGTACCACTTTCTGAAATGTTTGGTTATGCAACTGATCTGCGATCTGCAACACAAGGCCGTGCATCTTACTCTATGGAGTTTTTGAAGTATGCAGAAGCCGCTAAAAACGTTGCAGATGCAATAATTGCAGCTCGCGCTGTTATATGATTTAGCTTGTCTGGCCCAATAGTGGGTCAGGCGTTAATTTCTTTATAGGAATTTTTTAAGATGGCAAAAGAAAAGTTTGAA